>NZ_DJBB01000055.1:0-102620 GCF_002429865.1 Empedobacter sp. UBA5987 | reverse complement strand
TAATACAAATGCACTACCGGTAATTCTTAATATTTTTCATTGATAACTTTGAACTATAACCATATAATGGATTAATATTTTTTGCAGGAAAAATTAATTGTACAATTCCCATAATTATAAATATTAGACCAAATAATAAGGATAAAATAAACAAAGGGCTTTCTGTATTCATCATAAAAAAAATTAAATCATCTTAGTCTTTATCATTTTATATAAATTTAAATACTTTTCGTTAGATTCGTACTTTTAGATTTATTATTTTTGCTTCAATTATACTCAACCTTAAAATGGCTATAAAAAACACACAGGAAACACCAAAAACTCCTAAAAAACAAATCGTCAAAACAATTATAGGTATACTGTTTTTAGTAATCGGTTTATTACTATTAGCTTCGTTTATTTCTTATTTTTTTAATGGTTTTATGGATCAGAGCCAAATCT
The DNA here is from genome assembly GCF_002429865.1 of Empedobacter sp. UBA5987. Taxonomy (NCBI): domain Bacteria; kingdom Pseudomonadati; phylum Bacteroidota; class Flavobacteriia; order Flavobacteriales; family Weeksellaceae; genus Empedobacter; species Empedobacter sp. UBA5987. Next base: position 102,179 of record NZ_DJBB01000055.1, on the reverse strand, counting down.
CTGATTTATTAGATAAAAGTCAAACCGCCGAAAATATTTTCGGGAAGTTTGGCGCATTATTAGGTGAAACATTCATTTTGCAAGGAATCGGAATTGTTTCATTTTTTGTCCCAGTCTTCTTTATTCTCTTAGGAGTTAAAGTTGCTACAAATTGGAAAAAAATTAAGCCTTTCACAACGCTTTATCAAAGCATTTTCTTCATGATTTGGTTGCCAATATTTTTTGGTTGTATTTTACCAACTCAACACATGTTTTCTGGCGTAATGGGATTTGAAATTAATGATTTCCTAAATAGCTTTATTGGTAAATGGGGTGTAATTTTATTGCTTTTCGTTAGTTTATTGATTTATTGTGTCATTCATTTCCGAATGACGTATCAATCTATCCAAGAAAAAATGGAAGAACGTGCGAAACAAAAAGAAATTGAGCGCATAGAAAAAGAGCAAGAAAAAATCAAGAGAGAACAGCTTGAATTAAGAAAACGTAAGGAAAAAGAAGAACAAGAAAAGATAAATAAATTCAATCAAGATGCTGAAAAGCAACAAGAAGATAGTTTATCGCAAGAATTAGAATTGATAGAACAACAAGAGAAAGAAGCAATTCAATCTCATAAAGTAAATCCAAACGAAGCATTTCATCAAGAATTTAAAATTAATCAACCAAAAGAGGAAGAAACAATCGAAGAAACTCCACTTAATATTACAGAATTAGTGGTTGAAGATTTGGCAGATGATGAGGAAGAAAATAATCAAGTAGATTTTTTATCAATTAATGATGAAGAAAATTTAGAAACAGAAATTCAACCAACTCAAAACTCTTCTGAAAATGGATTAGAATTAAAAGTTCAACACGTTGATGAAGAAGAAGAATTTGAAGCGACTTCTGCTCGATTGGTACAAGAGCAAGGTGAATACAATCAACGTTTAGATTTACCAAATTATCAATTTCCTCCTATTTCATTGTTAAAAAAATATGACAACGGAAATACCTTAATTGATCAAAAAGAATTAGAAACGAACAAAAATAGAATTGTCGAAACCTTAGGAAACTATGGAATCGGAATCGATGAAATTTCTGCAACAATCGGTCCTACAGTTACATTGTACGAAATTGTACCAAAAGCTGGTGTTCGTATTTCTAAAATCAAAAATCTTGAGGACGATATTGCCTTAAGTTTGGCTGCGCTTGGTATTCGTATTATTGCGCCGATTCCTGGAAAAGGAACAATTGGTATTGAGGTTCCAAATTCTAATCCTTCGATGGTTTCCATGCATTCGGTAATTGCTTCGCAAAAGTTCCAAAATGCTGATATGGAATTGCCAATTGCTTTCGGGAAAACAATTACGAACGAAACCTTTGTTGCCGATTTAGCAAAAATGCCTCATTTGTTGATGGCTGGTGCAACGGGACAAGGTAAATCGGTTGGTTTGAATGCAATTATCGCTTCGTTAATCTATAAAAAACATCCATCTGAATTAAAATTTGTGATGGTCGATCCAAAGAAAGTTGAGCTTACTTTATATTCTAAAATCGAGCGTCATTATTTAGCAAAATTACCAGATTCGGAAGAAGCAATTATCACAGATAATACAAAAGTAATTAACACGTTAAATTCACTTTGTATTGAAATGGATGATCGTTACGAATTATTGAAAAATGCTTTCGTTCGAAATATCAAAGAATATAACGCGAAGTTCAAACAACGTAAATTAAATCCAGAAGCTGGTCACAGATTCTTACCATATATTGTATTAATCGTGGATGAGTTTGCAGATTTGATTATGACAGCTGGTAAAGAAGTTGAATTACCGATTGCTCGTTTAGCTCAGTTGGCTCGTGCTGTTGGTATTCACTTGATTGTTGCAACTCAACGTCCGTCTGTAAATGTGATTACAGGAACAATTAAAGCCAATTTCCCAGGACGTGTCGCTTTCCGTGTAACGTCAAAAATCGATTCGAGAACGATTTTAGATTCGCAAGGAGCCGATCAATTAATTGGTAAAGGTGATATGTTGTACACCACTGGAAACGAATTAATTCGCTTACAATGTGCGTTTGTTGATACACCAGAAGTCGATAAAATCACCGAATTTATTGGTGAACAACGTGGTTATCCAGATGCAATGCATTTACCAGAATATGTTGGTGAAGAAGGTGGATCTAATTTAGATATTGATTTATCTGATCGTGATGTACTTTTTGAAGATGCTGCACGATTAATTGTAATGAATCAACAAGGTTCCGCGTCTTTATTACAACGAAAATTAAAATTAGGATATAATCGCGCCGGACGATTAATTGATCAATTGGAAGCTGCTGGAATTGTTGGTCCTTTCGAAGGAAGTAAAGCAAGACAGGTATTGATACAAGATGACATGAGTTTGGAACAGTTGTTGAATAATTTGAACTAAAATTTATTAAAAACAGATAGAAAATTAAATTGTATGAAAAAGATAATCTATTCTTTCATACTCTTATTAGTAGGGGTTGGAACATTAAACGCTCAATCAGCAAAACAAATCTTAGACAAAGTTTACGCTAAATATACCAACGCAAACTCGTATTACATCAAATTTGATTTTAGCCATAATGCAAATGGAAAATCAACAAGTCGTTCGGGAGAAGTTTTTGCAATGAAGCAAAAATTTAACTTGAATGTAGGCGATATCAACCAAATTTTCACAGGAACTAAATTATATACAATTGCAAAAGATGACAAAGAAGTAACTATTTCTGATGCATCTAACACAGATGATTTCTTAACACCAACTAAAGTTTTGAACACGTATCGTACTGATTTCAGCTACGCTTTAACAGATAAAAAAACGGTTGGAGGAAAAACAATTCAGTATATAAAATTAACTCCAACTAAAACTTCAACAATCAAATATTCGGTTTTAGGAGTCAATACAGCGAATAATGAAATCTACGATTACAAGGAATATGGTAAAAATGGTGATACAACATCAATAGTTGTAAAAGATTACGTTCAAAATTTACTTATTCACAAAAGTTACTTTAACTTTGACCAAAAGAAATATAAGTCGCAAGGCTATATGATTACTCAATTATAATCAATGTTAAAAAAACTTGACTGGTATATAATCAAGACCTTTTTAGGTCCATTTTTTTTCATATTTAGTGTTCTATTTTTCATCTTTATCGTGCAATTTGCATGGCAACAAATGGAAAAATTTGTTGGAAAAGGTTTAGAATGGTACACTATTACCGAATTACTTTTTTGGTTAGGAATTAACGTTATTCAGCTTGTATTACCGCTTACAATCCTTTTGGGGTCTATCATGACCATGGGAGGTTTTGGAGAACGATACGAATTAGCTGCAATGAAAGCGTCTGGAATTTCACTTACCAGAATACTTGCTCCATTGTTTACATTAGTTGCTTTAATGTCTGTTGGATTGTATTTTTTCGGAGACAAAGTGATGCCTTATTCCCAACAAAAAGCACGAACAATGTACTTCAATATCTTACAAACCAAGCCAACGGTAAGTATGAAAGAAGGTGTTTTTATCGAAACCGTTCCGGGATTTCAGATGAAAATTAATAAAGTTTCGGGCGAAAATTCAGAAAAATTAGAAGACGTTTTTGTGCATCAAAATGCACCTTTTGGCGAAAATACGATGACAATTATTGCGAAAAAGGGAAATCTTGCACCAGACAAAAATGACAATCATTATCTAAAAATGGAACTTTTTGATGGAATTGCTTATACCGATAACATCAAAAATAAAAACTTTGATCAACGCAAACGTCAAGAAAATCAATATACAAAATTTGATACATTAAACTATTATATTGACATTTCGGATATTTTAAATTCTGGTAAAGACGAAGACCCAGGAAACTCTTATAAATATTTGGACGGAAAAGGTTTAAGACATCTTATCGATTCATTAAACACAGATTATAAGAAGTATTATAAAGATTTGAAAACGAATATGTTTAATCAAAACTATTTCTATTCAATCAAAGTAAAAGATATTGATACGGTAAAAACAAATATGATTTTTGACTTGAAAGAGCGAAATCGTCAAGAACAAGATCAAGTGCTTAATCAAGCCGTACAAATGGTAAATCGTGATCAAGAAAATATGACGTTTTCTGAACAAGAAATTGTAAACAGAGAAAAGTTATATTCAAAAGTAAATATTCATTACCAAAGAAATTTCTCGTATGCAGTAACGTGTATTATTTTCTTTTTGATTGGATCATCATTAGGTGCAATCGTAAAAAAAGGAGGAATTGGAATGCCAGTTGTCATCTCAATTATCATTTTCGTTATTTATTTTATCCTTAATTTCTCGGCAGAAAATATGGCGAAAAACGGAAAATTAGATCCAACTTTTGCCGCTTGGGCAGCGAATATTATCGCGCTTCCTTTCTCTATTTTGTTTAGTTACAAAGCTAATCAAGATTCTGGATTATTTGACATCAGTATTTACGTTGATCCACTTGTAAAATACTTTAATAAGTTTAAGAAAACAAACAAAAACGAGGAGCATTCTCGTTATCAATAACATAAAACAATGGAAAATAGATCATCTCAATTAAACACAATTGAAGAAGCTTTAGAAGATTTAAAACAAGGAAAAGTTATCATTGTAGTTGACGATGAAGATCGTGAAAATGAAGGAGATTTCCTATGTATCGCCGAATTTGCAACGCCAGAAGTTATTAACTTTATGGTTACGCACGGACGCGGATTAGTTTGTACACCACTTACACAACAAAGATGTAAAGCATTAGGTTTGGACCTTATGGTTGGGCACAATACTGCAATTTACGAAACTAATTTTACGGTTTCTGTGGATCTACAAGGTCACGGATGTACGACAGGAATTTCGGCTTCTGATCGTTCTAAAACTATTCAAGCTTTAATTGACGAAAATACAAATCCAGATGATTTAGGAAAACCAGGACATATTTTCCCATTAATTGCAAAAGATGGTGGAGTTTTGGTTCGAATGGGACATACAGAAGCTGCTGTTGATTTGGCACGCATGGCAGGATATTATCCTGCTGGATGTATTGTCGAAATCTTGAAAGAAGATGGAGAAATGGCTCGCTTGCCAGAATTGTTAGAGATTGCAAAGAAATTTGATCTTAAAATTGTTTCGATTGAAGATTTGATTGCTTACCGATTAGAAAATGAATCCTTGGTAAAACGTATCGAGCAATTTCCTGCAAAAACAAGATTCGGAGAATATGAATTAATCGCTTATCAACAAACAACAAATAATCAAGTTCACTTCGCTTTGAAAAAAGGAAAATGGACAAAAGATGATGTAGTTCCAGTTCGTGTAAAATCGACAAATAGCTACTATGATTTGTTTAGCGCTTTACAAAACGGCGAAACACCATTGTTAGAAAAAACAATGAACATCATCAATGAAGAAGAAAAAGGTGTTGTAATTTTTATTAATAACATTCAAAGTTCTGAGTTGATTGAACAAAAATTAGAGATTTTCAAAAGTTTTTCTGAAGGAAAATCTAAATCAGGTGTTTTACCAGCCGATGAAAAAGATCACGGAATTGGCTCTCAAATCATCAAAGATTTAGGCATCCAAAAAATGAATTTGATTACACGCACTTTAGAAGAACCACATACGACGCAATACGGTTTGGAAATTGTAAAATGTACTAAATTGTAAGAAATAATTCATCACAATATACAAAAGCAGTTCTGAGAAGAGCTGCTTTTTTTTTTGAATCATTTTGTAACTTTTTGATTAAATTGACATCTCATATAAAAACACAATATGCAAAATAAAACTTTAGCTTTAATATTTTTTATTCTTACGAGTATTTCATTTGGACAAAATTCAATAGCTAATAAAATTTACACTTCTGATATAGATAATTTCTGGATAGCTTTTGATAGTATTCAAACTACAAATAATTATTCACAAAAAATAAAATTCATTAATACTTTATACATTGATAAAGGGACAAAAGGTTTAAAATCCTTTATGAAAGTAAGAGATTATAATGATACTCTTTATATTAAACTTATTGATAATTATCCTAAGTTTTGGAATTCTATTAGACCTAATACACTTACCATAAAAAATAAAACAAAAGAATTAACTAAAGCTGTAAAAAAACTAAAAAAACTATATCCTGAGCTAAAAGAAGGAGAAATGTATTTTACAATTGGTGGCTTGCGTTCAGGTGGAACTTTATATGAAAATATGGTTTTAGTTGGTTCTGAAATCGCTACAGGAATTCCAAAAACAGATGTTTCAGAATTTGAAAATGATTGGCTAAAAAATGTTTTTGCGAAGCAATCACTTGATAATATTATTTCACTAAATATTCATGAATATGTACACACACAACAAAAACCAAATGAAAACAACTCATTATTACACCATACCCTAAAAGAAGGTTCGTGCGATTTTATTACAGAGCTTGTTTTAGGAGAACCAATTGAAAAACAATATATTTTTTATGGAAAACAGCACTTCGATGATTTGAAAAAACAATTTAAAGAAGAGATGTTTATAGATGATTTTTCAAATTGGTTATACAATGGAGGACAAAAGGGTGAAGCTGCTGATCTGGGATATTTTATTGGATATGAAATATGTAAATCATATTACAATCAAGCTAAAAATAAAAAACAAGCGATAAAAGATATTATTGAACTGAATTATCAAGATGAAAAAGAAGTTGAAAATTTTCTAAGAAAATCTGGTTTTTACGAAGAAGGTTTTGATAAAGATCAATTAATAAAAGAATACGAAAAAAAACAACCTTATATCATAAAAATTGAGCCTTTCGAAAATGGTTCAACAAATATAGATTCATCTATCAAAGAATTTAAAATTATATTTTCTAAACCAATGAATCCAAAAGAATATTCAATAAGATTCTCAAAAAAAGGAAAAGAGTATAGTCCTAAGTTTACAAAAATCAATTTCTCTAATGATAACACTACATTCGTAATAACTATGGAATTAACTCCAACTAAAGAATATGAATTTGTAATTTCAAATGGTTTCAAATCAGAAGATGGCTACCCATTAAAATTAGACAACAATGAATTAATTATTAATTTTAAAACTCAATAATACAAAAAAAGCTTCTCGAAATCGAGAAGCTTTCTTATTAATAATCATCATAATATTTAATGCGCATAATGTTTACGAGAAACAAAATGCAGAATTTTTTGAACTAATTTCGTGTTTTTATAAAGATTCCAGTTCATTAATAAAACACTGAACAAAATTACTGCCAAACCGTAAATTTGCAAATGAGTTACGACATCATCTGTAAAAAAATAACTCAATGCAACGGCTACAATAGGGTTTACATACGCATAAGTAGAAACTTCCACAGCTGGTCGATATTGCAACAACCAAACGTAAGAACCAAAAGCAAGAATAGAGCCAAAAGTTGTTAAATAAGCCATTGCCAACCAATCTTCTATCGCAACATTCGCAAAATTGAAATTAGCATATTCTCCATTGAAGATTGCAACTGTATTAAACAAAACACCAGCAGTAATCATTTGCCAAGCCGTTTTGACCATGATGTTCAAATCTTCTTTTGGCTTTGTAACTTCTTTTTTCTGCTTTTCTGTTACATATTTTGAATACAAAGAACCTAACGTCCAAGCAATCGAACAAAAGATCAGAACAATCAACCCAATCATATTTAAGAACTGCTGATCTGCATCTGCGTGCACAGTGGTTGTTTGTTCATAGAATAACATCAGAACTCCAACAAAACCTAACAAAACACCTAAAATCGTAGGAATACTTGAAAAATTTTGTTTCCATTTCGGTTTATCTAAGACAATAAACCAAATTGCTGCCGATGCTGCCATAATTGCAACAATTCCACTTGGTAAAAATTGTTCGGACCAAATAATCCCAGCCATATCAATAAACAACAACATAAAACCTGTAAACATACATTGTTTCACAATTTGTTTATCCCACAGCTTGTAACCTTTCAACTTACAATATCCCATCAACATTGTGCTCGCCGCAATAAAGCGAAACGAACCCAAAATAAACGGACTAAAACCATGCAAAGCCTTATCTATAAAAAAATAAGTTGATCCCCAAACTACATAAACCACGAAATATGCTGCAATAATCAGCCACTTACTTGGTTGATTCCCTTTCATTCAATCTCTATTTTTTAAATCGTTGGTATAACGATATTTTGTTCTTCTTTTATTGTTTGTAAAACTATAGTTGTACGCGTAGAAGTGATTCCGCCAATTTTACTCAAATGTTTGCGCATCAATTCCACCAAACCTTCGTTATCAGAAGTTCTCACTTTGATTAGATAACCATCTTCTCCAGCAATATCATGAACCTCTAAAACTTCTGGAATTTCGGCAAGTTGTCTTCCTACTGTTTCATCACCGATAATATCTACGGTTTTGATAAACATATACGAAAGTAATTTTTGTCCAACTGCCACTGGATTTATTTTTGCGTGATAAGCCAAAATAACTTGCTTATTTTCAAGCTTTTTCACACGTTCTAATATTCCAGAAGGTGCCATTCCCAATTCTCTTGCGATATCTGCATTGTTAATGCGTGCATTATCTTGCATTAATCGCATGATTTTCAAATCAGTAGCATCTAAATTAAATTCTATCTTTTCCATTTCGACTGCAAAATTAAGACTATTTTGAATAATATTCAAAAAATATATTAAAATTTGTATCTTATTCTTGATATTATTTTAAACTGTAAATTAAATTCATTTTAAATTCCAAAAAAAACATCATTATTCAAAAGAAAAGGCTACTCAAAAAATGAGTAGCCTTTCTATTATTTTAAAAAATTTCGGTTAGAGAATTAGTTTCCTCCTTCTTCCATTTTCTTTTTCAATTCTGCTAATGAATCGATATCTCCTAAAGTAGAAGTTTCGATTGTGTTAGATGAATTGTTGTTATTGTTGTTAGATGATCTCTCAGCTTTAACTTCTTCCTCACGGAAAGTTGCTGTGTGAGAAACTACTACACGACGGAATTCTTTGTTGAATTCGATAACTTTGAAAGATGTTTCTTCACCTTTTTTGATACGAGATCCGTCTTCTTTCTCTAATGTACGAGCTGGAGCGAAAGCTTCAACGTCAGCATCTTCGAATTGTACTGTAGCACCTTTGTCAAATACGTCAACTGCTTTACCTGTGTGAACTGTACCTACAGCATATTTAGCTTCGTACTGATCCCATGGGTTTTCAGTTAATTGTTTGTGACCTAAAGATAAACGACGAGCTTCTACGTCTAATTCTAAAACTACTACGTCTAAGATATCATCAACTGCACAGAATTCTGATGGGTGTTTGATTTTCTTAGTCCAAGATAAGTCAGAGATGTAGATTAATCCGTCAACACCTTCTTCTAATTCTACGAATACACCGAAGTTAGTGAAGTTACGAACTTTACCTTTGTGAGTAGAACCTACTGGGTATTTAGTTGTAATATCTGTCCAAGGATCTGGAGTTAATTGTTTGATTCCTAAAGACATTTTTCTTTCTTCTCTATCTAAAGTTAAAACTACTGCTTCAACCTCATCACCTACTTTTACGAAATCTTGAGCAGAACGTAAGTGAGTAGACCATGACATTTCAGAAACGTGGATTAAACCTTCTACACCTGGAGCAACCTCAACGAATGCACCGTAGTCAGCTAAAACAACTACTTTTCCTTTAACTTTATCACCAACTTTGATATCAGCATCTAAAGCATCCCATGGATGAGCCTCTAATTGTTTAATACCTAATTGGATACGAGATTTATCTTCGTCGAAATCTAAGATAACAACGTTGATTTTTTGTCCATCTTCTAAGATTTCAGATGGGTGGTTGATACGAGACCAAGATAAGTCAGTGATGTGGATTAAACCGTCAACACCTCCTAAGTCTACGAATACACCGTAAGATGTGATGTTTTTAACTTCACCTTCTAATACTTGTCCTTTCTCTAATTGAGCAACGATTTCTTTTTTCTGAACTTCGATATCAGCCTCGATTAACGCTTTGTGAGAAACTACTACGTTTTTGAATTCTGGGTTGATTTTAACAACTTTGAACTCCATAGTTTTTCCTACGAATTGTTCGTAATCACGGATTGGTTTAACATCGATTTGAGAACCTGGTAAGAAAGCTTCAATTCCGAATACGTCAACGATCATACCTCCTTTAGTACGAGCTTTGATGTAACCGTTAACGATTTCTTGAGAATCGTGTGCTTTGTTAACAGCATCCCATGCATTTAATGTACGAGCTTTTTTGTGAGATAAAATTAATTGTCCATTTTTATCTTCACGTTGATCAACCATTACTTCAACGATATCCCCAACTTTCAAGTCTGAGTTGTAACGGAATTCGTTTAATGAAATAACACCTTCTGATTTGAAGTTGATGTCAACGATAGCTTCTTTATCTGTAATACGTACAACTTGTCCTTTGAATACTTCATTCTCATGTAAGTCTTCTAAAGTTGTATCGTACATTTGCTCTAATTCAGCTTTTTCTTTACGATCTTCTTCGTTTAATCCTGATTCGAAAGATTCCCAATCAAATGATTCTGGCGCTACGTTTGCATTAGCAGACGCGTCTAATACTGGAGTGTTTAATACAACTTCTTGTACCTCCTCTTGTTTTGTTTCTTTAGACATAATTCTAAAAATTTGTATCTCAATCTATTTTATTTTGGAATCTTCAAATGCAAATAAATGACCGAGAGATGTTTAACTTAATAATTAATTGCTTGATTCCTAAACCATTTTAGCGAGTGCAAAGATAAACAATAATATTTTAATATTTGGAATAATTTTAGATTCAACTCAAAGAAATTTAAGATTTTATAAACGAATTGCACCCTTGTTTATTCGTAACTTGTAATCGAATCTCAACTTTATGGATAGTCTAAAGAAAATAAAACGATTTTCTAAAATCGTAAAAGTCGTTTCTAAATATGGTTTTGAAGAAATTCTTTCTCGCGGAAATGATTTGTTTCATTCTGATCACGATACCGAATTTTTCAACCAATCATTCAATCAACGTTTCCGAATGGCTTTGGAAGAACTTGGTCCGACCTATATAAAATTTGGACAATTATTGAGTAATCGAAAAGATTTGGTTCCTGAATCTTTGGTTGAAGAACTAAAAAAATTACAAGATAATGTTCCGCCAGAAGAAATTGACATCAAACAAAAAATTAGAGACGAATTTGGAATAGAACCTGACGAACATTTTCTTTTTATAGAAGAACAACCTTTTGCTGCAGCAAGTATTTCGCAAGTTTATCGCGCAACTTTATTGAATGGTGAAAAAGTTGTTTTCAAAGTAAAACGATCTAATATTCAGAAAATAATTGAATCTGATTTAGCCCTGATTCGAGATATTGTTCATTTTTTGGAAAAAAAATATGAGAAACTTCAAAAATTATTCATTTCTGAAATCGAAAAATCATTTGAAAATTCAATTCTGAAAGAACTTTCATTAACCAATGAATTTCAAAATATTGAACGATTCAGGAAAAACTTTGAGAATAGTAAAGATGTTTATGTGCCAAAAACGTACGAAGATTATTCGAACAATAATTTTCTTTGCATGGAATTCATAGATGGTTTCAAGGTAAATGATGTTGAACAGTTAGATGCTTTAGGAGTTGATCCGAAAAAAATCGTACAGAAAGGTTTTGATATTTATTTGAAACAATTACTTGATGACGGTTTTTTTCATGCCGATCCACATCCCGGAAATATTTTTATTTTAAAAGATGGACGACTTGCTTTTATAGATTTTGGTTCGATGGGAATTTTAGCCATCAACGAAAAAGAGGCTTTAGAAAATGTTGTAATTGATTTTGGATTAAAAAATCCGAAACGAATTGTTCGTTCACTCAAAAAAATGGCGATTAAACATTATATCGAGAACGAAAAACAATTGGAACGTGACATTGCAGATATTTTTGATTATTTAGAATACAATACTGTCGATACAATAGAAGTTCAAATCATCATTAAGAAATTCAACAATATTCTACAGCGAAATCATGTTTTATTACCCGAATATGTTTATATTTTACTACGCGGAATTGCGCTTATAGAAGGAATTGGACAACAATTACACGCTGATCTTAATGTCCAACGCTCGATGCGTCCTTATGCCGTAAAATTGGCTCGACAAAAATTTCATCCAAAATATTTGAGTAAAAAAGCAATTGATAATTTTAAAGATATTCAGGATTTAATCAACGATTTACCAGAAGACACCTTGAAATTAATTGAAAAAGTAAACAATGATAAATTGGCTTTAAACTTTAAGATTGATCAAATAGATAATATTCAGAAATTAATAAAAGACAGTATTAATAAACTGGTTTTAGCCATTCTTACTTTAGCTTTCGGAATTGGAGCAAGTATGCTTGCTAACACTACTGTTCGTCCAATGATTTTGGACATGCCATTACTTTCTTGGATTGGATATTTACTATCAGTGTTTACAGCTTGTTGTATCATTATATTGGTTTTTAGAAAGAAATAATTAATCCTAATTTCATAAAAATAAAATAGCCACCTCAATGAGGTGGCTATTTTTGTATATTATCGTTTTAAAGAATTATTTTTTCTTTTTGATAACTTTTGTTTCAGTTACTACAGCTGTTCTAGGTAATACCTCAACACGTCTGTTTCTTTGGTAACACTCTTCAGTGTTTTCAGTACATAACAATTGAGATTTTCCTAAACCACGAGCAGTTAAACGAGCTTTATCCACTCCACCTCTTTCAACTAAAATATTAACTAACGCTTGAGCACGTTTTAAAGATAATGTTTTGTTATAAGCGTCTTTACCTCTTTGGTCAGCATGTCCGTCAATGTAGAAGCTTTTTTCTTTTAAATCATCAGAATTTAAAATTTGAGCAGCTACACGTACATCTTCGTAAGAAGAAGGAACAATTTTATCAGAGTTGTATTCGAATAAAATATTAGATAAACGTTTTGCTACGTGAACTTCTGTCCATGGACATCCATTATTTTCTTTTGGTCCTTTTACTGTTGGACAAGCATCATCTTTATCTGGAATACCATCTCCATCTGTATCTGGACAACCTTGGAATTCAGCTAAACCATATTCGTTTGGACAAGCATCATCTTTATCAAAGATTCCATCACCATCTGTATCTGGCCAAGGACATCCATTATTTTCTACTGGACCTGCAACTGTAGGACAAGCATCATCTTTATCTGGAACACCATCACCATCTGTATCTGGACAACCTTGGAATTCAGCTAAACCAAATTCTGTTGGACAAGCATCATCTTTATCAAAGATTCCATCACCATCTGTATCTGGACATCCGTTTGTAGATGGATCATTTGTAGCGATACCTGGAGTATCTGGACATGCATCTTCGTCATCAGGAATACCATCACCATCTCTATCTTGTTTTCCGAAACGGAAAGTAACACCTACTGTGTGTTGGAAGAAATCGAAATAATTGTTTCCTCCGTAAGCTGGTAACCAGTTGTAATCAGAAGCAACGTTTAAACCAAAGTTTTTAGTAAACCATAAGTTAAATCCAGCACCTAAAGAAGCTACAAAGTGATTTTTCTCTAAATCTTCAACTTCTGTTAATTGGTAAGTTTCATTTCCATCACCATTACCATAGTAAGCTGTTAATGGAAATTGTAATCCTGTGTAGTCGTATCTGTGGTAACCAGCACCTACACGGATATATGGATCAAACCAAGAATCTTCTTTTAAGATATAACCATTAGCTAACTTATAACGTAAACCTAAACCAGCATTGATGAATAATTCATCTTTGATACGTAATCTGTTGTTATCAACTTCACCTACTGAAGCAGTTAAATCAACATCAAAAGATCTGTTTAAGTTACGGATGATAGATAATTTAGATAAAGGAGGAACGATATCCCAATTATCTGTTTTGAAATACTGGTTGAATGGTCCAGTGATCGAGTTGTGATCAACTGCGTGAGCACCAACTGTAATTGCCCAAGGATTCTTAGAATTCTGAGCATCTACAAAAGAATTACCCGCTAGGAATAATACTACTGCAGATAATAATAGATTAAACTTTTTCATTATCAAATATTTAGCGTTTTAAATATATTAAATTTTACTTAATTTTTATACAATTATAAGACAAATTTAAGAATTCTTTATCATTCTATCCAAATCTCTTTTCAAATCTTTTCCTTTTATTGTGTTTCTTTTGTCAAAAAGTTTCTTCCCTTTTGCCAAATATATCTTCAATTTTGCCAACCCTTTATTGTTTATAAACAGCGTGGTTGCTACAATTGTCAATCCTGTCTCTTTCGTTTTGCGTTCCAATTTTCGCAACTCAGATTTTTGTAATAAAAGTTTTCTGTCTCGTCTCGTTTTATGATTAAAGTATGTTCCCCAATCATATTCGTCAATAAACATATTAACAATATAGAGTTCTCCATCCTTCATTTGACAAAAACTTTCGGTAATCGAAGCTTTTCCCATTCGGATAGATTTTATTTCAGTCCCAAATAATTGGATGCCGGCTTCGTAAGAATCTAATAATTCATACTCAAACCTTGCACGTTTATTCTTAATCGTAACTTCTTTCTGCACTTTATTTTATTCCAATTAAAATTTGTAACTTTGCCGGAAGGTCAAACAAACATCATACCAAAAATTATGTTAAATGTTTCTAATTTATCGCTTCAATTCGGCAAGCGTGTACTTTTCGACGAAGTTAATATAAAATTTACAAATGGCAACTGTTACGGGATAATTGGTGCTAATGGAGCAGGAAAATCTACTTTCTTAAAAATATTATCAGGTGAAATCGATCCAACTTCAGGACAAGTTAGTCTTGAAAAAGGAAAACGTATGTCTGTCTTAGAACAGAATCACTTCAAATATGACGAATATACAGTATTGGATACTGTTTTACGTGGAAATAAAGTATTATACGATATTAAAGAACGTATGGATGCTTTATATGCTAAACCAGATTTTTCTGAAGAAGATGGTATCAAAGCAGGAGAATTAGGTGTCGTTTATGAAGAAATGAACGGATGGAATGCAGAATCTGATGCTGCTACATTATTATCTAATGTAGGAATCGATTCGGATATGCATTATACGTTAATGGGAGATTTAGATAATAAAGCAAAAGTTCGTATTTTGATTGCGCAAGCTTTATTTGGAAATCCTGACGTGTTAATCTTAGATGAGCCTACCAACGAATTGGACGTTAATACAATTCAATGGTTAGAGGATTTCTTAGGTAATTTCGAGAATACTGTAATTGTTGTATCGCACGACCGTCACTTCTTAGACGCGGTTTGTACGCATATTTGTGATTTAGATTTCTCTAAATTAAACCTATATTCTGGTAACTACACATTCTGGTACGAATCTTCTCAGTTAGCTGCAAAACAACGTGCACAACAAAACAAAAAAGCAGAGGAAAAGAAAAAGGAATTACAAGATTTCATTGCTCGTTTCTCTTCTAACGTTGCTAAAGCAAAACAAACGACTTCTCGTAAAAAAATGATCGAGAAATTAAATATCGAAGATATCAAACCTTCTTCTCGTCGATATCCAGCACTTATCTGGGAACAATCGCGTGAGGCTGGTGATCAAATCTTAGAAGTAAACAATTTATCTGCTTCTGTAGATGGAGAAGTTTTATTTAAAGATGCGAACATCAACTTGAAAAAAGGTGATAAAATTGGTATTTTCTCTCGCAACTCGAAAGCGGTTTCTCAATTTTTTGAAATTCTTTCAGGAAAAGCTCAGCCAGATTCTGGAGATTTTACTTGGGGAATTACAACAACACAAGCGTATTTACCTTTAGATAATACAGATTTCTTCAAAGAAGATATCAACTTGGTTGATTGGTTACGTCAATATACAGAATCAGACGATGAACGTCACGAAGAATTTATGCGTGGTTTCTTAGGGAAAATGTTATTCTCTGGAGACGAAGCTCTTAAAAAATCTTCTGTTTTATCAGGAGGTGAAAAAATGCGTTGTATGTTCTCTCGCATGATGTTATTACGTGCAAACGTATTATTGTTAGACGAGCCAACAGGTCACTTAGACTTAGAATCGATTACAGCATTGAATAATTCTTTGGTTAATTTCAAAGGAACAATTTTAATGGGTTCTCATGACCACGAATTGATTCAAACAACTTGTAACCGTATTATCGAGTTAACTCCAAACGGAATCATCGATCGTTATATGACGTATGATGAATTCTTAGATGATCCAAAAGTAAAAGAATTAAAAGCAAAATATTACGCTTAATAATTTCTTTCACCATATTTCTAAAAATCCAGAAGGTTCTACTTTCTGGATTTTTTTATTCATAAATTATTCTATCTTTGAGTTAGAATTTTTCGCATGATTCAACTTCCTACCATATTACTTTATCTCATTATTGCATTGATTATTTTTCTAATCATTATGATTACATATTTAATCCATTCATTAAAATCTGAGAAAAAAATAAGTCATGAGCAAACGCAACGTTTAGACAATTTATCTACAAAAGTTGATGAGTTAAAATTGGAGTCATACGAAGCTAAACTGAATCCTCATTTATTCAAAAACATACTTAATTCTATTCAGTCAAATGCTTATCAAACCTATTATACGATTGATAAATTGGCAAATGTGTTGGATTATATTTTGTACGAAAGCAAAGACAATTTTGTGACGATAAAAGATGAAATAGATTTCACTAAAAACTTTATTGAAATTAATAAAGTAAAAGTTTCGCCTTTGTTTGATTTTCAAGTTAAAACGAAAATTGATGAAACTTCACCTTATTATCAAGAAAAAATTATCTTACCTTTATTAAGTATTGATTTTATTGAAAATGCTTTCAAACACACCGATTTCCAACAAGCCAATTCATTCATAAAAATTTTGCTTGAACTGAATAATAAATCATTTCAAATTCAGGTAATGAATAAAATTTCACCAAAAAATAGTTTAAAAAAAGAAACTGGCGGACATGGAAGTCAATCCTTAGAACATCGCTTGAAAATGGTTTACGACGACGATTTTTCACTTTCTAAAACTATAGAACAAGATATTTTTGTAGCCAACTTAAAAATAAATCTACATGAGTTTTACACTAAAATGCATACTAATTGACGATGAAATTCTTGGGTTAAAATACCTGAAAATGTTGTGTGAACAAATGGAAGACATAGAAGTTGTGAAAGCTTATGTTGATCCTGAATTATTCATTAACGAAATCGAAAATATCGATTTTGACTTTTGTATTTTAGATATTGAAATGCCTAAAATTAATGGTTTACAGATCGCTAATTTATTAAAAGAAAAACCGTTTATTTTTTCCACTGCTTATAAGGAATATGCTGTTGATGCTTTTGATTTAGACGCGACAGATTATATTCAAAAACCAATTAAAAAAGAACGTTTACAACAAGCTGTTGACAAAGTAAAAAAACGTTTACAAAATAATTTTTCGACACCAAATAATTTTGTACAATTAAATTCAGACAAAGGAAAAATTTTGTTGCAGTTTAATCAAATTTTGTACATTACAACTTCTAGTGTTGACAGCCGTGATAAAGTGGTTTATTATCAAGATTTATCGTTCTTAATTTTGAAAAATATCACACTCGATGCATTATCAGAAATGTTACCCGAAAAAGATTTTGTCCGCATCAATAAACGAGAAATAATTAGCTTACATCACATCAAATATTTCCACTCAGACAATGTTACTTTAGACATTTTATCGAAAGAGAATAAAGAAATCAATTTGGTATTAAGCGAAGTTTACAAAGCTAATTTTATTGCTCAAATTTCAATTTGATTACAAAAAAAATCCATTTCATTACATTTTACTCGAGTTTAAAAAATATTGATATTTTTCTGTAAATTAATTTCTGACTTTTGTTGAAAATTAACGCCATGAAAAAATCGACAAGAAATTCAATTTTTTATATCGTAACCATTCTACTTTGTTCAATCATGATGTATTTTATTGTGATAAGAGCAGAAGAAATGGAAGCAGGAAAACATGTTGTACAAGCTGCAAACGGAAGCAATTACTTCAATGATTTCATCAACAGTATTACGCATAATATTGGACATCCGCTTGCTATTTTATTAGCACAAATTGTGACCATTATATTTACCGCAAGGGTTTTTGGATGGATTTTTAATAAAATTGGACAACCAACTGTAATTGGAGAAATTATTGCAGGTATTTTCCTTGGTCCTTCTTTTATAGGAATGCATTTCCCAGAATTTTTCGGAGATCTTTTTCCAAAAGAATCGTTAGGAAACTTAGAATTTATCAGTCAGATAGGTTTGATCCTATTCATGTATGTTATCGGGATGGAATTAGACCTGAAAGTGCTAAAGAAAAATGCACAAGACGCCATAGTTATCAGTCATGCAAGTATCATTATTCCATTTACACTTGGTTTGGCTTTGGCTGGATTAATTTATATGGAATTCGCACCAGAAGGAATTAACTTTTTATCATTTGCCCTTTTTATCGGTATTTCGATGAGTATTACAGCTTTTCCCGTTTTGGCTCGTATTGTACAAGAACGCGGAATTAGTAAAACTCGCTTAGGTTCTATTGTAATTACTTGCGCTGCTGCCGACGATATCACAGCTTGGTGTTTATTAGCTGCGGTTATCGCCATCGTAAAAGCCGGTTCATTCATCAGTTCAATCTACGTGATTTTACTGGCAATTATTTACGTTATCGCAATGGTTCGTTTCGTTCGCCCTTTTCTAAAGCGCATTGCAGACGTACATTCGAGCAAAACAACGCTTACAAAACCTATCATAGGAATCTTTTTCTTGGTCTTAATTATTTCTTCATATTTAAGCGAAATCATTGGAATTCATGCATTATTTGGAGCTTTTTTAGCTGGAACAATTATGCCAGAAAATGTAAAATTCAGAAATTTATTCATCGAAAAAATAGAAGATGTTTCATTAGTTTTATTACTTCCACTATTCTTTGTTTTTACAGGTTTAAGAACGCAAATTGGATTATTAGATAGTCCACATTTATGGCAAACAGCGGGATTGATTATTTTGGTTGCTGTAACAGGAAAATTTGTTGGAAGTGCAGTCGCCGCAAAGTTTGTAGGACAAAATTGGAAAGATAGTTTGACCATCGGTGCTTTAATGAATACACGAGGTTTGATGGAATTAGTCGTGTTAAACATTGGATATGATTTAGGTGTCTTAACACCAGAAGTTTTCGCTATGATGGTGATAATGGCTTTGGTCACAACTTTTATGACAGGTCCAGCTTTAGATTTAATCAATTGGATTTTTCGAAAACAAAAGACAGAAAATGAACTTTCTGAAATTAGTCAAAGTCAGAAATATAAAATTTTAATTGATTTTCAAACACCCGAAAAAGGTGCTGAATTATTGCGAATAGCTAATAGCTTTATCAAAAAACAAGACGAAAATTCACTTGTTTCTGCAATTCATGTGATGAAAAGTAGCGAAGTGCAACATTTCAATCTTGAAGATAGAGAAGCAGAAATTTTCGAACCGATTATTGAGGTTTCCAAAGAATTACACCAAGATGTAACAACCATGTTCAAAGTGTCTACTGATATGGTTTTCGACACCGTTGATGTTGCGCAAAAAGGTGATTACGATTTGATGTTGATGGGTGTAAGAAATTCTATTTATTCGGGTTCGTTGTTGGGTAATATTTTAGGATTTACAACTAAAATTATTGATCCAGATATTTTAATTGGTCAAGTTACTGGAAAAGAAAACATGTTTGATCATTCAATTTTCAACGAAAGAACGAAACAATTATTGAACAAATCAACCGTTCCTGTTGGAATTGTTTTGGACAAAAATTTCACAAAAGCTGAGAAAGTTTTTCTTCCTCTTTTCGGAAATAAAGATGCCGATTTACTGAAATATGCACAACGTTTAATCTCGAATAGCGAATCTCAAATTATTATTGTAGACGTGAGCGGTTACACAAAACGTCATTCAGAAGTAAAAGAAATTATTCGTAGTATCGAAAATATTGCACCAAATCATATTAGTCTTTCGTACAAGCAACAATTGGATAAAGAGTTTTTGGATGAAATGGATTTGATGATGATTAGTATGGAAAGTTGGAAAAACTTAATCGAAACAAAAAGCATTTGGATTTCCAATGTACCAACAACTTTGATTATTTCTGAGTAACATTTTTTATAAGATTCATAAAGTAAAACAAAAAATCCAGCTGAAAAGCTGGATTTTTTGTTTTATATCATTCAAAATCGATTAAACATCAATTTTTGCATAGTGTGCATTTTTCTCGATAAACTCACGACGAGGCGGTACATCATCACCCATCAACATAGAGAACACGCGATCTGCTTCTGTCGCATTGTCAATCGTTACTTTACGCAACGTTCTGTGTTCTGGATTAAGTGTTGTATCCCATAATTGCTCCGCGTTCATTTCCCCAAGACCTTTATATCGTTGAATTGTAACTCCTTTACCAGAACCATCTGTAGAGAATTCTGCAGTTAAACGCTCACGATCTTTTTCGTCCCAAGCATATTCTGCTTTCGCTCCTTTTTTGATCAAATATAAAGGTGGCGTTGCAATATAAATATGTCCTTGCTCAATCAATTCTTTCATATAACGGAAGAAGAATGTCAAAATTAATGTCGCGATGTGAGAACCGTCGACATCGGCATCGGTCATAATTACAACCTTGTGGTAACGTAATTTTGAGATATTAAGTGCTTTTGAATCTTCTTCAGTTCCGATTGTTACACCTAAAGCTGTATAAATATTTTTAATCTCTTCGTTATCCAAAACTTTGTGCGCCATCGCTTTCTCTACATTCAAAATCTTACCACGCAATGGTAAAATTGCTTGAAAATGACGATCACGACCTTGTTTTGCCGTTCCTCCGGCAGAATCTCCCTCGACTAAGAATAACTCAGATTCTTCTGGTTTACGAGATGAACAATCCGCTAATTTCCCTGGCAATCCGCTTCCTCCCATTGGATTTTTGCGTTGTACCATTTCACGAGCTTTCTTCGCTGCCTGACGAGCTTTTGCTGCTAAAATTACTTTATCAACAATTTGTTTTGCTTCTGTTGGATTCTCTTCTAAGAAATTCGTTAACATTTCTGCCACAATTTTATCTACCGCAGGAGAAACCTCAGAGTTTCCTAATTTCGTTTTTGTTTGACCTTCGAATTGAGGTTCCATTACTTTTACCGAAATAACTGCTGTTAATCCTTCTCGGAAGTCATCTCCAACAATTTCAACTTTTTCTTTTGCAAGATTAAAGTTTTCTTCAGCATATTTTTTCAATGTACGTGTCAATGCACGACGAAAACCAGATAAATGCGTTCCACCTTCGTGTGTATTGATATTATTTACATACGAATGCACATTTTCGTTATACGATGTATTGTATCGCATTGCAACCTCAACTGGAATTCCATCACGTTCACCTTCCATGAAGATTACTTTGTCCATGATAGATTCGCGGCTACCGTCGATAAACTCAACAAATTCTTTTAATCCTTCTTCAGAATGAAAAGTTTCTGTTACAGGATTTCCATCAGCATCTTTTTCGCGTTCGTCAACCAATACAATATTGATTCCTTTGTTTAAGAAAGCTAACTCACGCAAACGATTTGCTAAAGTAGAATAGTTATATGTTTGTACTTCTTGGAAAATTGTATCATCTGGCGTAAAAGTAACTGTTGTACCACTTTTATCAGTCGTTCCAACTTCTTTTACATCATACAAAGGTTTCCCTTTCGAATATTCCTGAATATATTGTTTTCCGTTCTTGAAAACTTCTGCCGATAAATGGTTAGAAAGTGCATTAACACACGAAACTCCAACACCGTGCAAACCTCCAGAAACTTTGTACGTATCTTTATCAAACTTACCTCCTGCACCAATTTTCGTCATTACAACTTCTAATGCAGATTTTCCTTCTTTTTTATGTAAGTCGACAGGAATACCACGTCCGTTATCTTCTACACGAATCGAGTTTCCTTCTAAAATTGTCACCTTGATTGTATCACAGTATCCTGCTAAAGCTTCATCAATAGAGTTATCAACAACCTCGTAAACTAAGTGGTGTAATCCTCTAACTCCGACGTCACCAATGTACATCGATGGACGAAGACGTACGTGCTCCATTCCTTCTAACGCTTGGATATTATCCGCCGTATATGTGTTATTACTCATAATATGTCTCTAACTTTTTAAAACAAACAAATATAGTGAATTTTGACGAGAAAACCTCTTAAAAAGAACTTAAAGTATTGGATAAAATAACGTTTTAAACATCATTTTTTGGATTAATTCAATAATTGTTAAAATAAAAAACCGAAATCAAATTGATTTCGGTTTTGAAGTATATAATTTCTATAAATTAAATATCTTTCTTTTCTAGGTAAACGACTTTTTTCGTTTCGAAAAAATCTTCGTCAAAAAAGTTTTGAATATCAAATAAAACTGCATTTGGAAAACCTGCTAATTCTTCTGTCAAATCGCCTCCTTTTAGGTATAACAAACCATTTGGAAAAGGATTAATCGCTTCTTTTTTGAATTTCCCGCGAATCCATTCCGCAAATCTTGGCATTGCTGTTACCGCACGAGAAACAACAAAATCATATTTATCTGTCAACTCTTCGGCACGCTTCTGTTCAGCTTTTACATTCGTCAAACCTAAACCATCAGCCACACCTTTTACAACCTTTATTTTTTTTCCTATAGAATCAACCAAATGAAACTGAACATTCGGAAACAAAATTGCCAACGGAATTCCTGGTAAACCTCCGCCAGTTCCTACATCAAGAACAGAAGAACCATCTGCAAACTCCATCACTTTTGCAATCGCTAACGAATGTAAAATATGATTCGTATAAATTTCGTCAATATCTTTTCGAGAAACAACATTGATTTGATCGTTCCATTCTTTGTACAAATCACCAACTTTCGAAAATTGCTCGATTTGTTTCTCCGTTAAATCAGGAAAATATTTTAAAATTAAATCAATCATTGCTTAAATAATTTCTGAAACTCGCTGACAAACGTAATCTAACAACTTTGTATCGTCTTCTGTAAACGGATTAATTTTGTGCGAATCGATATCAATTTGACCAATATTTTCTCCATTTTTGAAAATTGGAACAACAATTTCAGCTTTCGTTTCTATTGAACAAGCCAAATAATTATCTTGTGCATAAACGTCTGGCACAACAAAAGTTTCGTTAGATTCTGCCACTTGCCCACAAATTCCTTTACCATAAGGAATTATTGTATGATCGGTAGCTGCACCAACATAAGGTCCAAGTTTTAGTTCATTTTTATCTCCATTCTTGAAATAAAATCCCACCCAATTATAGTATTCAACTTCGTCACTCAACAATTGACAAATCTTTTGTAATCTATCTTCCGTAGAAATTGCGCTATCAATTATGACATCCACGCGTTTATGTAAATCTTGCATTTTGTTACTTCTAAAAAAGCAAATTTATTGATTAATCATAACTTAATCAAAAGTTGACGTTTTTCATTTATATTTGTTCAAGATTTTTTAACCAAATGAAAGAATTTAAACCTTTATTGTTATTCCTTGCACGTTTTTTAGGAACTTACATTATTTTAAGTTTAGCTTATAAATTGTATTTGGATCAATATTTACCGCACAATACCCCTGATCCATTTACAAAATTAACATCTGATGTAACAGCTTTTGGTTTGAACAAATGTGGTTTTTTTACTTTTTCTAATATTGCAGAAAATCAACCTTGGATGCGTTTGGTAATGGACGGACAAGTCGCGTCTATTGTAAATGAAGGTTGTAATGCGATTTCTATTTTGATAATTTTCATAGCGTTTATCGTTGCTTTTTACACGAATTTCAAACAAACTTTTTTGTTTATTTTGTCTGGTTTAGCAATTCTTTTTGTGATGAATATTTCGAGAATTATGTTGTTAAATTATATTTTTAGATACCACGCAGAATATGGTAAAATGGCGCACGATTATCTATTCCCTGCAATTATTTATGGTTCAATCGTGATTCTTTGGATTGTTTGGATCAAATTTTTTGTAACAAAATACAATAAGCAAAATGCTAAATAAATATTTACGTTATGCAATTGCAGTTTTACTTGTTTTTGGATTAATATTAGTCCGAAAATTTGAAGATATTTTATTTTATGATCCTTTCTTAGAATACTTTCATTTTGTTGGACATTCAAAATTTCCTGAAATTGATTTACCAAAATTAAACGCAAGTCTGATGGTTCGCTATCTAATTAATACATTATTAACGGTATTAATTGTTTGGTTTATTTTCTGGAAAAAAAGTTACGTTAAATTCTCTATCATTATTATGATTATCGGATTAATCGTTCTTTTACCAATCTATAATTATTTGATTTCAACACATTTTTCATCAGGCGAAATGGTTTTATTTTATGTGAGAAGATTTCTCATTCAGCCCATGTTTTTATTAATTTTAGTTCCTTGTTTTTATTACCAAGAAATACAACATAAAAAAACGGTCGAAAATTAATTTTCGACCGTTTTTATTTTATCTAATTTATATTTTACAATAAACCTGATTCTTCTTTTTCTTGTTGCGCATCTAACTTTGCTTGCTCTTTTGCAGCTGCTTCTTGTGCTTTTTGTTCTGCAACTTTACGTTTTTCTTCGTTTGCAATTTCTGCATTCGCTTTGTTCACTGCTTTGTATTTGTACAACCAACCTAAGAATCCACCAAGTATAAATCCAACTCCAGCACCTCCTGTTATTCCGACTAAAAATTCTTTGTCCGCAAATAATCTTGAGATATCTAAATTTGTAAAATAGTACATTGCAACGCTAATCGCAATCAACAAAAATCCAATAAAAGTAGAATAGGTCATCGTTATATGTTTTTAAAATAAATCTTGTAACATTCTTTGGCGAACAGCTTCGTACAAAATCGCTCCAGCCGCAACCGAAACATTCAGTGAAGCAGTTTGTCCAGCCATAGGCAATTTAATAATTTTATCCGAAATTTTAATAATAGAATCCGAAACTCCATCTTCCTCACTTCCCATCACAATAGCTGCAGGAACAGAGAAATCTGCATCATAAATAAATTCTGCTGATTTTTCAGAAGCACTAAAAATTGAGATTCCAGCCGATTGTAAATATTTAATAACATTCACTAAATTTCCTTCTTTACAAACCGGAATATTGTACAACGCTCCTGTCGAAGTTTTGATCGCATCTGCATTTACAGAAGCCGAACCTTTTGCTGGAATAATAATTGCATCAACACCAACACATTCTGCTGTACGAGCGATTGCACCAAAATTACGAACATCAGAAACACGATCTAAAATCAAGATAAAAGGTGTTTTTCCTTGTTCCCAAATTTGAGGTAATACATTTTCGATTGAATCAAATTCGATTGGCGAAATAAATGCATAGACTCCTTGGTGATTTTTTCCTGTAAAACGATTTAGTTTTTCTACAGGTACATAACTTACAGGAATTTCATATTCAGTGATTAATTTTCTCAATTCAGAAAAAATTTCACCTTGTAAACCTTTTTGAATAAAAATTTTGTCGATTGTTTTCCCTGCTTCAATCGCTTCTATTACTGGTCTTAAACCAAAAATTCCCGCTTCGTTTTTCATAAGTGCAAAGATAAAAAATTATACGTAACTATTTACCTATCCTTCTCTTCAATTGTTGTAAATAATTTGGAAAGCTCATATACAACATGCAACCAATAACAATTAGCGAAATCATTGAGATTAAATTTAGTTTGATATGAACAATTTTTGACACAAAAACAACCACCAAAACAACATTAAATAAAGTTTGAAAATAAAAATGTTGCGCAATTTTTCGTCCAAAATCTGATTTGCTATATGAAGCAAAAAACATAAAAAGCACTAAAATTGTAAGAATTAAACTAATTTTCATTCTAAAAAAATTCACTAAATTTGAAAGGTTAAATATACTCAAAATGCAACAATATCACGATTTATGTAAAAAGGTTTTGACAGAAGGCGCTTTTAAAGAAGACAGAACAGGAACGGGAACGAAAAGTATTTTTGGTTACCAAATGCGTTTCGATTTGTCGGAAGGCTTCCCTTTGGTGACGACTAAAAAATTACATTTAAAATCGATTATCTACGAATTGTTGTGGTTTTTGAAAGGTGATACAAACATCAAATATTTAACAGATAACGGTGTTAGAATTTGGAACGAATGGGCCGACGAAAATGGTGATTTAGGTCCTGTTTATGGACATCAATGGCGTTCATGGGGAAAACCAAATGGAGAAGTTGCTGACCAAATTAAAGTTGCAATTGATCAAATAAAAAATAATCCAGATTCGCGTAGAATAATAGTTTCTGCTTGGAATGTTGGTGAATTAGATCAAATGGCTTTAGCGCCTTGTCACGCATTTTTTCAGTTTTATGTGAATGATGGAAAATTATCGTTGCAATTGTACCAACGTAGTGCAGATATTTTCTTAGGTGTTCCATTCAACATTGCGTCATATGCGTTATTACAAATGATGGTTGCGCAAGTTTGTGAGTTAGAAGTTGGCGATTTTGTTCATACGTTTGGAGATGCACACATTTACAAAAATCATTTCGAACAAGTTGAATTACAATTAACGCGTGAACCTTTTCCATTACCGACAATGAAAATCAATCCTAATGTAAAAGACATTTTTGATTTTACATACGAAGATTTCGAATTAGAAAATTATCAAGCTCACCCACATATCAAAGGAATTGTAGCGGTTTAATCATAAAATATACTTAAAGTCTCCAAATTGGAGGCTTTTTTTGTAACTTTTCAAGAAAATTATCAACCAATAGAAATAAAATTTTACAATGAAAAAACGCATTCTTTGGCTTTCATCAGCCTTTATTATATCAAGTCTTACTAATGCGCAAGTAATGACGCCACCACCGAGTTACAACGAAAACCAAACGAATAAATTAGATATTTATCGTGCGGAGGCAGAACGAATCAACAATCTTGTTCATACCAAATTGGATCTTAAATTTGATTATACAAAAGAGCACGTTTTAGGTGAAGCTTGGGTAACGCTGAAACCACATTTTTATGCAACAAACAAAGTTACGTTAGACGCAAAAGCTATGCTGATTAGCGAAGTTGCTTTGGTGAATGGTGCTACAAAAAAGAAATTAAATTATAAATATGATGATTTACAATTGGTCATCGATTTGGATAAAGAATACAAAAAAGATCAAGAATATACGCTTTACATCAAGTATACAGCGCGTCCGAACGAAGTAAAACAAGAAGGAAGTGCGGCGATAAACGATGCAAAAGGTGTTTATTTTATCAATGCAAAAGGTGATCGACCAAATTATCCAACTCAAATTTGGACACAAGGCGAAACAGAATCTTCTTCTTGTTGGTTCCCGACAATTGATAAAACAAATCAAAAAACTTCACAAGAAATCACGTTAACATATCCGGATAAATATGTTTCATTATCAAATGGAACGATGAAATCTTCAAAGAAAAATTCGGACGGAACAAAAACTGATTATTGGAAATTCGATAAAAAACATGCGCCATATTTATTCTTTTTCGGGATTGGAGATTACGCAGTCATCAATGATAAATGGAAAAATATCAATGTTGATTATTACGTAGAGCCAGAATATAAAGATATTGCGAAGCAAATTTTTGGTAATACGCCAGAAATGATTCAGTTCTTTTCTGATAAATTAAACTATCCTTATCCTTGGGACAAATATGCGCAAATGACAGCTCGCGAATATGTTTCTGGAGCAATGGAAAATACAACAGCTTCTTTATTTCATGATGGTGTTCAGCAAAAAGCTGGTCAATTAGTCGATGAAAATACGGCGGAATATGTGATTGCGCACGAATTATTTCACCATTGGTTTGGAGATTTAGTTACGGCAGAAAGTTGGGGAAATTTAACAGTGAATGAATCTTTTGCTAATTATTCTGAATATTTATGGTTCGAATATAAATACGGAAAAGAGAAAGCGGATGAGCATCGTTACAACGAAATGTTTGGTTATAAACAAGGCGATGGACCAACGAAAAATTTGGTTCGAGTTCATTACAATTCTCGCGAAGACATGTTTGATGGCGTTTCGTACAATAAAGGTGGAATCATCTTACATATGTTGAGAAATTTCTTAGGAGATGATGCTTTCTTCAAAGGTTTGAATAAATATTTGAAAGATAACGAATACGGAAAAGCTGAATCTGCACAATTACGCTTGGCTTTGGAAGAAGTTTCTGGTCGTGATTTGAACTGGTTTTTCAATCAATGGTATTACGAAAATGGTCATCCAAAATTAACTATTGTTTCAGACTATTCTTCAACGAATAAAAAAGTAAAAGTTGTTGTTCGTCAAGATGCTTCAAAATTATTTGAATTCCCTTTTGCGATCGATATTGTTGAGAATGGTAAAACAACACGTCAACAAGTTTGGGTTCCAAAACAAGCCGAAACTGTTTTTGAATTTGCAGCAAACCAAAAACCTGATGTCGTTATTCCAAATGCGGATCAAGTTTTATTAGCAGATATCGACGATAAAAAACCTGTTGAAGATTTTATCGCGCAATACAAAGCTGGAAAAGGAAATTACACGACGCGTTTATTAGCGATTGAAGCAATGGCAAATGCGCAAGCAACTAATCCAAAAGCTGCTGATGCATTGGTTAATGCGTTAGATGATTCATTTGATGGATTAAGAATTTATGCGATTCATAAATTGGATACAAAATCAAAAACGATTGTAGATAAAGCTTCATCAAAATTAAAACAATTAGCATCTAACGATCCTAAAACATTGGTACAAGCAGCTGCTTTGAGTGCTTTGAATGATGCCAATATTTATGATGCAACCATTTTCGAGAAAGCTTCAAAAAGCCCATCTTTTAGTGTTCAAGGAGCTTCATTAACAGGAATCTTAAAAAATAATCCTTCAAAAATTAATGATTTAACAACTAATCTTGATAATGAAGTAATTAAAGGTTCGCCAGATTTAGCAATGGCATTAGTTCCGACTTGGATTAAAAATAATCAATTGGATAAAGCTGCTTTAATTTCTGAATCTGCTGCGATGTATGAATTCGTAAAATTCCAAGATCCAGAAAAAGGAAAAATTGCTGAACAAGCTTTCAATTGGATTATGAATAATGATACGCCAGATGCAACAGCTGAAATTGCTAAAACATATTCGCGTTACTATCCATACTTGAAAGAGCAAAATCCACAAGCAAGCCAAGCTATAAAAATGATGGCTGAAAAAGCGTTGCAAGTGAAAACGAATGCTGCAAAAACAATTAAATCTGCATCTATTGCAAAACAAGTGGAGCAATTACAAGATGCACTAAATAAAATGAAATAATTCGCTAAAATTATTATATTTGTTAAGCTATCCTTGCTAGAGGATAGCTTTTTTTACCTTATAACTTATGATAAACATTGTAGTAGCAAAAGCAAGCAACAACGTAATTGGTGCAAAAAACGATTTGATTTGGCATTTACCAAATGATCTGAAACATTTCAAAAGTTTAACTTCTGGACATCCTATTATTATGGGACGAAAGACGTTCGAATCATTGGGTAGACCTTTACCAAATCGTACCAATATTGTTGTGACAAGAGATCAGAATTGGAATGCAGAAGATATCGAAATTGCTTCTTCTTTACAAAAAGCAATAGAAGCTGCGAAAAAAATTGACGATGATATTTACATTATCGGTGGTGGAAATATTTATAAACAAGCGATAGAATTTACTGATGTTCTGTACATCACAGAAGTTCATCACGAATTTGATGGAGACACTTATTTCCCAGAAATTGACTCGGACGAATGGGAAGAAGTTGAGCGAGAAGATTTCAAAAAAGATGAAAAGCATCCGTATGCTTACTCCTTTGTGACGTATAAAAGAGCAGATAAAGAAAATTAGAAAACTTACGAGCATAAAAAAAAAAGCAAGAACCAAAATTCTTGCTTTTATATTTTATTAATTTAACAACTTAATGCTTAACATCTTGTACTTCGTCTGGATTGTGTTTATGTTTAAATAAAATAGCAAATAAAATAGCAATTACTAATGCATATAATGCAAATGTTAGCCAGATATGCTCCCAATCTTTAAACATTAATGCTTTATCAAAAACTCCGTCAGTAATAGTAATTCCATTATTTTTAATATAATCTAGCATTAAGTTATTATCTGGGGTAGTATCTAAAAACACTGATAATTCTTGTGTGTTATTGAATGATTTTGTGAAGTATTTATCAATTAACCATCCCGAAGTTAAACTGCCGAAAACAGCTCCAAAACCATTTGTCATCATCATAAATAATCCTTGTGCAGAAGATCTTATTCTAGAATCAGTATTTGTTTCAACAAATAATGATCCCGAAATATTAAAGAAGTCGAAAGCCATTCCGTAAACAACACAAGATAAAATAATCATCCATAAACCTTCTTGCGGATTAGAGAATCCTAATAATCCGAAACGTAAAACCCAAGCTAACATTGAGATTAACATTACTTTCTTAATACCATATCTCTTTAAGAAAAATGGAATTGCAAGAATAAATAATGTCTCAGAAACTTGAGAAATTGACATAATAATTGTAGAATATTTAATAACAAATGAATCAGCATATTTCGGAAAGTGTTTAAACTCATCCAAAAAAACATCTCCATAAGCATTCGTTAATTGTAATGCTCCACCCAAAAACATTGCAAAAATAAAAAACAATGCCATTTTATAATTCGCAAACAATTTAAACGCATCCAACCCTAACAACTGAACAAAACTTGTAGATTCAGTATTAGTTTTTTGTGGTTTACAAGCTGGTATTGTAAAAAAAGCGTACAATCCAAGAATAACAGCTGCTACTCCAGCAATATAAAACTGATATTCGGTTGCTTTATTACCAGAAAGATTTGTAATCCACATTGCAACAATAAACCCAACAGTTCCCCATACTCTAATTGGAGGAAAATCTTTTACAACATCATAATTATTAGATTTTAAAACAGTGTAAGAAATCGAGTTATTTAAAGCAATTGTAGGCATATAACAAGCCATTGCTATCAACATAACCCAAAAAAAAGTATTCGGATCATTTACTTGAGGTAAATAAAAAAGTACTGCAGCATAAGCTATATGTAAAAATCCATACAACTTTTCTGCATTAATCCACCTATCTGCAATTATACCTGTTATTGTAGGCATTATTAATGAAGCGAAACCCATTGTTGAAAATATTAACCCAAATTTGGTTCCATCCCATTGTTTTGTACCAAACCAATAGTTTGCGATAGTTATTAACCATGCTCCCCAAACAAATAATTGTAAGAAGTTCATGATGATTAGTCTAGTTTTTAAAGACATAATTATTTGAAATAGTTATTAGTTTCCCATGTTTTCGATTTGATCACGAAGGCGAGCTGCCAATTCGTAATCTTCATTCTTCACAGCTTTTTCCATCTCAGTTTCAAGTTCAGATTTTGTCCAACCTTCATATTCATTGATTTCAGACAAATCACTTTCTAAACCAGCTAAGATATCCAAATCATCTTCGAAGTTATTTGCTGCGCGACGTATATTTTCTTCTTCTTCAATAACGTCCAAATGAATTCCAGCTTTTTCTACAACATTATCATAGGCATAGATAGGTGCATTGAAACGAACAGCCAACGCAATTGCATCAGAAGTTCTCGAATCAATTTCGGCACGTTGTCCATCGTTATTCACAAAAATAATATTCGAATAGAAAACGCCATCTTCTAATTTATAAATATAAATAGATTCAACATTCAATTGAAATTCTTTTCCTAATGAAATAAACAAATCGTGTGTTAATGGACGAGGTGGATTAATATCTTTCTCTAAAGCTAATGCGATTGATTGCGCTTCGAAGCTCCCAATAATAATAGGTAACTTTCTTCCTCCTACATTTTCCTCAAGAATCAACGCATATGCGCCAGTCTGAGTTTGACTGTAAGAAATTCCTTTAATATTTAATCTAATTAAATTGTCCATTTGGGTGTAAATCTATGAAAAACTGATGAATATTTAATCTTTTTTTAATGAATAAAAAAAATCCGAACCACCTAAATGATTCGGATTGAATTTATAATCTTAAAATGATTAAGCTTGACCTTTATATTTTTTTAACTCTTCAGTTAATTTAGGAACAATCTCAAAAGCATCTCCTACGATTCCGTAATCAGCTGCTTTGAAGAAAGGCGCTTCTGGATCATTGTTAATAACAACAATTGTTTTAGATCCGTTAACTCCAGCTAAGTGCTGAATAGCTCCTGAAATACCAACTGCGATGTATAAATTTGGCGCAATTGCTTTTCCTGTTTGTCCTACGTGCTCAGCATGAGGTCTCCAACCGATATCAGCAACTGGTTTAGATGACGCTGTAGCAGCTCCTAAAACTTTTGCTAAATCTTCGATCATTCCCCAGTTTTCAGGACCTTTCATTCCACGACCTGCAGAAACTACGATATCAGCTTCTTTCAAATCGATTTTATCAGAAGAAGCCATTTCTGTTGAAACAACTTTTACTTTAGCATCTGCATCAGAAACTGATATTGAAGCTGATTCTTCTGAACCAGAAACTGCATTTTCTTTTGCTCCGAATGCGTTTTGTAAAACTGTAACTACAACTTTTCCTGAAACTGCAACAGTTTCTACTCCTTTTCCAGAGAATGCTTTACGCGCAACTGTGAATGGAGAAACTGCTGTTGGAGCTTTTTCTACATTTGTTACTAAAGATGCTCCTGTTTTGTATGCTAAAACTGGTGCTACAGTAGCTCCTTCGTTTGTTGATGGTAAAACCACAACATCTCCTTGAGCAACTTCAGCCAAAGCTTTTGCGTAAGAATTTGCATCAAATTTTGCTAAAGCTGCATTCTCAATTTTAACTACTTTAGATGCTCCATATTTATATAATTCGTCAGCAGCAGCATTTCCAAAAACGATTGCTGTAACAGTATCTCCAGCAACATCAGCTGTAGCTTTTGCGTAAGAAACTGCTTCTAATCCTGCTTTTTTATATTTTCCGTCGTGTGACTCTGCGTATACAAAAATTGCCATTTTTTAATTTCTTTTTAGGTGAATAATTAGATTACTTTAGCTTCTTCGTGTAATAATCTTACCAATTCTGCTACATTGTCTTTGTCGATTAATGTTACATTACCTCTTTCAGCAGGTTTTACATAACCAACAACTTCAACTTTACTTTCTGTCGTTTCTGGGGCAACAACTGCGATTTGTTTTGTACGCGCTTGCATAATTCCTCGCATGTTAGGAATTCTTAATGCAGCTTCATCAACCAATCCTTTTTGTCCTGCGATAACAGCTGGTAAGGCAACCTCTACGGTTTCTTTTCCTCCATCAATTTCGCGAACAGCTTTTGCAGAAGAACCTTCTACATCAAGACCGATACATCCGTTTACAAAACCATAATCTAACATTGCTGCAACTAATCCTGGTACAGAACCTCCATTATAATCAATTGACTCTTTTCCTGTCAATACTAAATCGAAACCACCATCTTTAGCAGCTTTTGCGATTTGTGTAGCAACAAAGAAATCATCGCGAGCATCAGCATCAATACGAATTCCATCATTCGCACCAATTGCTAAAGCTTTACGCATAACTGGATCTACAGTTGCATCTCCAACAGTTAAAATGGTAACAGTAGCACCTTGTTTTTCTTGTAACTCTACTGCTTTGTTTAAACTAAATTCGTCGTGCGGGTTAATAACGAACTGAACGCCATTTTTGTCAAATGATTTTCCGTCAGCTGTGAAGTTGATTTTTGCTGTAGTATCTGGTACACTACTAATACAAACTAATATCTTCATAATTTTGTGTTTACTTTTTCTTTTATGTAAAAATAACTAATTTATTTTATTATGCAAGCATAACATTGTTAATTCTTTACTAAGTCGTTACTTTTCGCTTTCAGTTGTTTTTTATAAACTGAATTTGAAACCAATACACTTAGTTCATACAATAACCAAAGAGGAATTGTAACTAAAATCATACTGTACACATCGTTTGGTGTAATCGCAGCTGCAATCACTAATACAACGATAAATGCGTGTTTACGGTATTCTTTCAAGAATTTTGGAGTTAAGATTCCAATACTCGTTAAGAAGTAAACGAAAACTGGCATCAAAAACATAACTCCCATCGATAATAATAATTGAACAAATAAATCGATATAACTTGGCAATGTCCATGTATTTCCTACACCAAAAGGATCGTAAGTAAATAAGAATTGCGTACACAATGGCAGCAACATGTAGTAACTAAATAGTACTCCTGTCACAAAGAAAAAAGAAACAGCAAAGATGGTAAATCCTGCATATTTTCGTTCAGCTTCTTTTAGTGCTGGTTTTACAAATCGCCAAATTTCAAAAATAACATAAGGAATTGCGATAATTACACCACACACAATTACTGCAAAAAACTGTGAAGTGATCTGTCCTGATGGATTAAGATTGGTCAATTCTTTCGAAATATCAAATGATTCGGTATAAATTTTTCCGAAACCTGTTAATTCACCAAATTGATTAAAAATATCAAACGTTGGAAAAGTTGATTTTAATGGAGCCATAATCACATGTTCCACCAATTCGTCCCAATAAATAGCGACTGCAATAGATGTAATCACAATTGATAAAATAGAACGAACCAAATGTCCTCTCAACTCACCAATATGAGCCAAAAATGACATACTCGATTTTGTATTATCTGCCATACGCTTATTCGATTCCTTCGTTTAAAATTGAGTGAATATCCAAAATTCCATAATAATGATTTTCTTCATCAACCACCACCAATTGTCCAATACTGTTGTGACGAAGAATCGCTAAAGCTTCTCTTGCTTTTTCAGCTTTTTTGATTGTTTTCGGATTCATTGAAGCAATATCTTTCGCAGTTAAATGTGCAAAAGTTTCATTATTTAATAACATTCGGCGCAAATCTCCATCTGTTATCACACCAACAATTTTATCATTATCAATCACAACTGTAATTCCATGACGACCTGATGTTAATGAATTAATGACTTCTGTAATCGAAGAATCTGGATGCACAGAAGGTTTTCTTTCTGGATCAACAATATTTTCTACTGTCCACAATAATCGTTTTCCTAAAGCTCCACCTGGATGATATTTTGCAAAATCGTTTTGTGTAAACGCTCTCAATTTCATCAAAGCTACCGCCAATGCATCACCTATTACCAATTGAGCCGTTGTAGAAGTTGTTGGTGCCAAATTTACGGGACAAGCTTCTTTATCAATATTAACATCCAAAACAATGTCTGAATTTTTTGCTAATTCTGATTTCAAATTTGATGTTAAACCAATCAAAACTGATGCATATTGTTTAAGAATCGGAGCCAAATATGTAATCTCTGGCGTATTTCCACTTTTCGAAATACAAATCACCACATCTTCTGGTCGTACAAGACCCAAATCGCCATGAATAGCTTCCGTCGCATGTAAAAATTGACTTGGAGTTCCGGTAGAATTTAAGGTTGCTACAATTTTATTTGCAATGTGTGCACTCTTTCCTACTCCAACAACTACCAACTTTCCTTTCGTGTTATATATCGCATTTACCGCATCAACAAAAGACTCGCTAATACGAGAAGCTATTGCTTCCAGCGCTTGAATTTCTTCTCGAAATACCCCTTGCGCTATTTGTATTAATTCTGAATTTTCCACAATAAAATTTCTATTGTCTATTTTTAAAATTTTTCGTACTTTTACTCTCCTTTTTTATTTACACTCAATTATATATAAATCATATAAAATTTATGTGTATATTTAAGAGTTATCAAATATAGGAACTATTTAATTTATAATATTAATTTTAGTCTTTTGTGTAGATGGAAGCCACTTCGAAAAACTTAACATCTTACCTAAAAAAATATTTTGGTTTCGACCAATTTAAAGGACAGCAGCACGAAATCATTACAAGCTTACTAAATAAAGAAGATGTATTTGTTTTGATGCCAACTGGAGGAGGTAAGTCTTTATGTTATCAATTACCGGCATTAATGTCAGATGGAGTCGCGATTATTGTGTCCCCTTTAATCGCGCTGATGAAGAATCAAGTAGACGCTATACGTGGAATTTCTGAAAATGATGGAATTGCCCACGTATTAAACTCATCTTTAAACAAGTCAGAAACGAAAACAGTTATGACAGATATTAAAGATGGGGTAACTAAAATGTTGTACGTTGCACCCGAATCTTTGACAAAAGAAGAATACATCGATTTCTTTAAATCGGTAAAAATTTCTTTTTTTGCTATTGATGAAGCGCACTGTATTTCTGAATGGGGACACGATTTTCGACCAGAATATCGTAATCTAAAAGCGATTATCAACAAAATTGGTGATGCGCCAATTATTGCTTTAACTGCAACAGCAACACCAAAAGTACAAGAAGATATTCAGAAAACTTTGGGAATGCAAAGCGCTAAAGTTTTTAAAGATTCTTTTAATCGTACGAATTTATTTTACGAAATCCGCCCAAAGGTTGATCAAGACAAACAAATCATCAAATTTATCAAACAAAACGATGGTAAATCTGGTGTCATTTATTGCTTGAGTCGTAAAAAAGTTGAAGAAATTACGCAACTTTTACAAGTAAACGGAATCAATGCTATTCCTTATCACGCAGGTTTAGATGCCAAAACACGTAGCAAACATCAAGATATGTTTTTGATGGAAGATGCAAGTGTCGTTGTCGCTACAATTGCTTTCGGAATGGGAATTGACAAGCCAGATGTACGTTTTGTAATGCATTACGATATGCCAAAATCGTTAGAAAGTTATTACCAAGAAACTGGTCGTGCAGGTCGCGATGGTGGTGAAGGTGTTTGTATTGCTTTCTATGATTATAAAGATATCGAAAAGTTAGAAAAATTCTTAGCAAGTAAACCTGTTGCAGAACGCGAAGTTGGAATGCAATTACTTTCTGAGGTTGTAGCATATGCCGAAACTTCGATGTCGCGTCGTAAATTTTTGTTACATTATTTTGGAGAAGAATTCGACGACAAAAACGGCGAAGGGGCAAATATGGACGACAATATGCGCAATCCTAAAAAAATGATTGAGGCAAAAGTTGATGCAGTAATTGCATTAGATGTTGTTCAGAAAACAAATCAAAAATTAAAATTAAATGATGTTGTAAATGTTATAGTTGGTAAAGAAACTTCTATTACAAAATCATATAATTTGAGCTCTGAAGATTTCTTCGGAATTGGAAAAGCAAAAGAAGATTATTATTGGAAATCTATTTTACGCCAATTAATTGTACGTAATTTATTAGAGAAAGAAATCGAATCATATGGTATTTTAAAAATTACCAAATCTGGAAAAGATTTCATTAGTAAGCCAACTTCTTTTGAAATTGCCGAAGATATTGATTTCAAAAAATTATTATCAGAAGGTAGCTTTGAAAAAGAAGAAACATCTTCTGCACCTATTGCTTTTGATGATGTTTTATTGAAACAATTGAAAGATTTACGTAAAAAAATCTCTAAAAAACATCAAATTCCACCTTTTGCAGTTTTCCAAGATTCGAGTTTAGATGATATGACAATGCAATATCCAACAACAGTTAAGGAGTTAACAAATGTATTTGGTGTTGGAGAAGGAAAAGCTCAGAAATTCGGGAAAGAATTTGTAGATTTTATTGCGCAATATGTTAAAGACAACGACATTATTCGACCTGAAGATATGGTGATTAAACAAGTTGCTGACAAATCGAGTCACAAAGTTTATATCATTCAATCGACAGACAGAAAGTTAAATCTTGAAGATGTTGCGGAAGCAAAAAATATGACGATGAGCGATTTGCTTTCAGAAATGGAAAGTATCGTTTATCAAGGAACAAAATTAAATATCAATTATTACATTGACGAAGTTTTGGACGAAGATCAACAAGAGGAAATTTATGAATTCTTGATGGACGCAGATTCTGACTCAATGTCATCATTGTTAGATGAATTTGGTGACGATTATGATGAAGAAGAATTACGTTTAATGCGTATCAAATTCATCAGTGAAGTCGCAAATTAAACCATACAAAAAATAAACTTTCAGCCCAAGGAATGCTTATCTTTGGGCTTAATTATTACAAGAAAAATGAACAATAAAGCAATATTAATGATTTTGGACGGATGGGGAATTGGACCAAACCCTGCTGTTTCTGCAATCGCGCAAGCAAATACACCTTTTATAGATAGCTGTTTCGAGAAATTTCCACATTCTACGTTGGATACGTTTGGTTTAGCCGTTGGTTTACCAGAAGGACAAATGGGTAATTCGGAAGTTGGACATATGAACTTGGGTGCTGGACGCGTAGTTTTCCAAAACTTAGTTCGAATCAATATGGCGGCTGAAAACGGAACGTTACAAAACGAACCTATCTTAAAAGATGCTTTTCAATATGCTTTAGAGAATAACAAAAAAGTACATTTCATCGGTTTAGTTTCTGATGGTGGTGTACACTCACATATCAATCATTTGAAAGGTTTGTTAGATGCAGCAAATCAATCAGGTTTACAACAAAATGTTTTTGTACATGCTTTCACAGATGGTCGTGATACCGATCCAAAATCTGGCGAAGGATTTATCACAGAATTGATGAACCACATGACAAAATCAACAGGAGAAATCGCTTCGATTACTGGTCGTTATTATGCAATGGATCGTGATAAACGTTGGGAACGCGTGAAATTAGCATACGATGCAATGGTAAATGCAGTTGGTGAAACAACAACAAATCCATTAGAAGCAATTCGTGCATCTTATAATGAAGGCGTGACAGATGAATTCATCAAACCGATTATTGTAACGGATGAAAATGATCAGCCAAAAGCTAAAATCGAGAATGATGATGTAGTGATTTGTTTCAATTTTAGAACTGATCGTGGACGTGAAATCACAGAAGTTTTAACGCAACATGATTTTCCAGAATTTGGAATGCATAAATTAAATCTAAAATATATCACTCTCACAGAATATGATGCTACATATACTGGAGTTGCGGTAATTTTTGACGAGAAAAATATTGTAAATACGTTAGGAGAAGTTATTGCGAATGTTGGTCGTAAGCAAATTCGTATTGCTGAAACTGAAAAATATCCACACGTAACTTTCTTTTTCAATGGTGGTCGCGAAGAACCTTTCGTTGGTGAATCTCGTATTTTATGTGCTTCGCCAAGAGATGTTGCGACTTACGATTTGAAACCAGAAATGGCAGCATATGATATTACAAATGCAATTGTACCAGAAATCGAAAAAGAATCAGCGGATTTCATTTGTCTTAACTTCGCTAATACAGATATGGTTGGACATACAGGTGTTATGTCTGCGGCAATAAAAGCTGCTGAAGTAGTAGATTCTTGTGCGGAAAAAATTATAAATGCAGCTTTAGAACATGGTTACAATGTGGTGATTTTGGCTGATCACGGAAATTCAGATTTTATGATGAACGAAGATGGATCACCGAATACGCAACATACAACGAATCCTGTTCCATTTATTTTGGCTCAGAAAAATATCGAATGGAATGTTGAACATGGTAAACTTGGAGATATTGCACCAACTATCTTAACTTTGATGGGAATTGAAATTCCAACTGAAATGACCGGAAACATTATTGTTCAAAAAAAATAACCTAAATAACTTTAAATACTTACAAACATGATTAATAAAATTATTGCTGTTGACTTTGATGGAACTGTGGTAGATGATAAATATCCAGAAATTGGAAAAGCTAAAATCTTCGCTTTCGAAACATTGAAACAATTACAAAACGACGGATATCGCCTTACTTTATGGACTTATCGTAGTGGTAAATACTTAGATGAGGCTGTAGAATTCTGTAAAAAAAATGGAATTGAGTTTTATGCCATCAACAATAGTTTTGACGGAGAGGATTTTGATAAAAATACGCAAAGTCGAAAAATAAATGCCGATATCTTTATCGACGATAGAAATTTAGGAGGTTTCCCAGGTTGGAGTGACGTTTATCAAATCATTACAAAAAAGATTGAATTAAGTGTTCACGCAAACGGACAAAAAGCTCCTGAGAAGAAAAAGAAAAGAGGATTTTTCGGATTATGATACATTTAAAAAGTAAAGAAGAATTAGAACTAATGTACCTAAGCGCTCAATTGGTTTCAAAAACCTTGGGTATGTTAGCCAAAGAAGTAATGCCTGGTGTTACAACCAATCATTTAGATAAATTAGGAGGCGAATTTATTCGCGACAATGGTGGGTATCCCGCATTTTTAGGAATGTACGATTTCCCTAAAAACCTTTGTATTTCTCCAAATCAACAAGTTGTTCATGGAATTCCAAACGATGAACCACTTAACGAAGGAGATATTGTTTCGGTAGATTGTGGTGTTTATATGAATGATTTTTACGGAGATCACGCTTATACATTTGCAGTTGGTGAAGTAGATGCTGAAACTGAAAAATTATTACGCATTACAAAAGAATCTATGTTCAAAGGAATAGAACAAATGAAAAAAGGTAATCGCGTAGGTGATATCGGTTTTGCAATTCAACAATATTGTGAAAAAGAAGGTTACGGAATCGTTCGTGAATTAGTTGGACACGGATTAGGTCGTAAAATGCACGAAGAACCGCAAGTTCCTAATTATGGACGTCGTGGATCTGGTAAAAAAATTGAAGAAGGAATGGTGTTAGCTATTGAACCAATGGTAAATATGGGAACTGAAAAAGTCTTCTTTCATCCAGATGGCTGGACGGTTACAACGCGCGATGATAAATATTCGGCTCACTTCGAACACGATGTTTGTGTGGTAGATGGCGAACCAAAATTATTGTCAACTTATCAGTTTATTTACGATGCTTTAGGAATCGTATCTGACGAAGAAAAACCATTTTTATTCAAACCTTAAGAAAACTTTTGTGAAAAAGCTTTTAAAAAAAATTATGAATATTCTACCTCGTCCTTTATTAATACAAGGTAGTTATATTATTCGTCCTGTTTTAGTTTGGTTTATGAAAGGAAATCGCTTCGTAGACCCAATTGATGGACAAGGTTATTATAGTTTGTTGCCTTATGGTTACGAAAAACAGCGTGATAATGTACTTTCACCCGGAACTTTTTCATTAGAAAGACATCGCTTGATGTGGTTGTACCTAAAAAATGAAACGTCTTTCTTTACTGAAAAAGCAAAAGTTTTGCACATTGCTCCAGAGCAATCTTTTATCAAACGTTTTCGTGCGATGAAGAATTTAGAATACATCACAAGTGATATAGAATCGCCTTTGGCAGATGTAAAAGCAGATATCTGCGATTTACCTTTTGGTGATGATACATTTGATATCATTTTTTGTAATCACGTTTTGGAACATATTCCTGACGATCACAAAGCGATGAGCGAATTATTTCGTGTCATGAAACCAGGAGGTTGGGGAATTCTGCAAGTTCCGATTTCGTATCAACGTGATGTAACGTACGAAGATCCAACGGTTACAACAAAAGAAGAACGTAAAGAAAAATTTGGACAATACGATCACGTTCGTGTCTATGGTTTAGATTATTACAGACGTTTGGAAGATGTAGGTTTTATCGTCGAAAAAGTAGATTACACAAAACAAATTCCGTCGGAAGATGTTCAAAAATATTGCTTAGAAAAAGGTGAAATTTTACCTGTGGTTCGCAAACCAAAGACTGAATAAAATATAAAATCCAAGAAATAATTTTCTTGGATTTTTTTTATTTAAAGCTTCTACGAATATCCATTTTTTCGTTCACCGATTTGTTGAATTCAGGAAATGGTTGTATGCTAAAATCTTTGACTTCGAGCTTTATTTTCATGTCATTTGTATGTTGACTTTTATCTTTCTCCAAGAAAGTTGAATTCCAATTTCTAAAACTCTCCTTTAAAATCCATTTATTTTGATAGGGTCTGTATTTATACATCACCTCATTATTATGGATTGTATATCCAAATTTCTCAGAATGTTCATTTTCTCTTTTCGTAAAACTTTCTACAATTGCAAACGATTCTTTATCAATCAGAAAATTACAAACAAAATTAACTTTTGGATTTTTCAATTCTATCTCATACATGTACTTATCTGCATATTTAGAAATGATAACTTTTTCGTCATATTTATTTTCAGATGTTCTTTCTTGCATTTTCTTGACAAATTCCAACAAAGAAATATGGTTAAAATATTCATTCATATGATACAATGATGTTAATTGCCTTCCTTCTCCAACAATTCTTCTATTCACAACATTATTTGAATGTATTTTTAAATTATTTTTTTTGAAACGGAACTGTAAATCAACATCAATCATATCTCTATTAACAGAATCCATTATTGCATCAAGTACAAAGTTTACTTTATAAAAATGCTGTTCTGTATTAAAGTTTTTATCATAATTCTCAATTACTTTTTTCAAAATATCCTCAGATTTTAAATTCGTTACAAAAGCTTCTTTTAATTCAACTTCGGATACTTTTTCAAGTTTAATTGTTAATTCAGATTTCAAATCAGAAACGTTGATGATCGCATCTTGGTAATCTTTTTTCGACACGATTAATTCATCTGTTTGCGAAACATTACTCAAATCAACAATAGCTTTTCCTTC
The DNA here is from genome assembly GCF_002429865.1 of Empedobacter sp. UBA5987. Classification (NCBI taxonomy): domain Bacteria; kingdom Pseudomonadati; phylum Bacteroidota; class Flavobacteriia; order Flavobacteriales; family Weeksellaceae; genus Empedobacter; species Empedobacter sp. UBA5987. The sequence continues at coordinate 59,402 of NZ_DJBB01000055.1, read as the reverse complement.
CATATCCGAAATAAAATTCTTTGTTGAATTTTTGAAATATACATCGGCATCATCAAGTGGTAAATTATCAGAAAGGTCTAATATTTTTAGATTTACAATTTGCGCATTTAAACAAATCGTAAACAATGTAAATAAGTAAAATATCTTCTTCATAAATCGATTATTTAAAACTTCTACGAATGTCCATTTTCTCATTCACCGATTTATTGAATTCAGGGAAAGGTTGCGTACTGAAATCTTTAACTTCAAGGTTCATTTTTACATTAACATTATGATTACTTCCATCACCTCCTCTGTAATCTGTACTCCAATTGCGCATTAATTCTTTCAAAATATATTTCCCTTGATAAGGTCTGTATCTGTAATAGGTATTAACAAAATTCACAGTTTGTTGACTCTTTTTTATTTCAATTCCTTCTGCATCTACTTTATATTCTACAATAGCAAAAGAATCCTTTGCCACCAAAAACCGATGAAACGAATTATTATCCAAATAAAATTCATACATCAACTCATCACCATATTTTGTTAAGTTGACTTTTGAAAGTTTATATTTTTTATAATATTTCAGATAATCATTTACGACTTCTTTCAAAGAAACCATACCTAAAATGGGTAATAAATTTATTTTATATCCATAATTTGGCTCATTAATTATTCGTTCTTTAACCTGATTATTAGATTTTATATTCAAATTATCTTTCTTAAAACGAAGCTGCAAATCTAAATCAATGAAATCTCTTTTCGTAGAATCTACAATTTCATCAATTATAAAATTTACTTTATAAAAATGCTCATCAGTATTAAAGTTTTTATCGTAGTTTTCAATTACTTTTTTCAAAATATCTTCAGTTTTCAGGTTCGTTACAAAAGCTTCTTTTAACTCAACTTCGGATACTTTCTCAAGTTTAACGACCATATCTGATTTCAAATCTGAAACTTTGATTACTGCATCTTGGTAATCTTTTTTCGACACGATTAATTCATCTGTTTGCGAAACATTACTCAAATCAACAATAGCTTTTCCTTCCATATCCGAAATAAAATTCTTTGTTGAATTTTTGAAATATACATCGGCATCGTCCAATGGAAAATTATCAGAAAGATCTAATATTTTTAAATTTACAATTTGCGCATTTAAGCAAATCGTAAACAATGTAAATAAGTAAAATATTTTATTCATATAATTTAAAATCAATAATGAATTAAAGATATATTTTAATCTCGTTAAGAATTTGTTAATCAGAATATTTTATAGATATTTTAACAAAAAAAAACGCTACTAAAAAGTAACGCTTTATAATTATTGTAAATAATATTTTTCTAATGAGCTTCTAACCAATTCGCTCCTACTCCGACTTCTGCAATCAACGGAACATCCATTTGCATTGCAGCTTCCATAGTCGATTTGATTAATTCAGAAACTTTTTCAACCTCATCTTTTGGTGCATCAAAAATTAACTCATCATGCACTTGTAAAATCATTTTGGTTTTATAATTTTTCTTCAATTCTTTCTGAATTTGAATCATTGCCATTTTCACGATATCAGCCGCAGTTCCTTGTATTGGTGCATTTACAGCATTTCGCTCAGCATGCGAACGCACTACTGCATTTCTCGAATTGATATCTTTCAAATAACGGCGACGTCCCATTAACGTTTCTACAAAACCTTGGTCACGAGCCACCTCAACTTGTTTTTCGATATACGCTTTCAACGTTGGGTAAGTTTCATAATACGCATCAATCAATGCTTTGGCTTCTTTACGAGAAATATTCGCTTGATCTGCCAAACCGAAAGCCGAAACACCATAAATAATTCCGAAATTCACCGTTTTTGCCTGACTACGTTGTTCACGCGTCACCTCATCCAACGCCACATTAAAAACTTTTGCGGCAGTAGAAGCATGAATATCTTCTCCATGTTTGAAAGCCTCTACCATTGCAGGATCTTGTGACATTTGCGCAATCAAACGCAATTCAATTTGCGAATAATCGGCAGAAATAATCACATGATTTTCATCTCGTGCAACAAAGGCTTTACGAATCTGCTGACCTTCTTCTGAACGAATCGGAATGTTTTGTAAATTCGGATTTACAGAAGACAAACGTCCCGTTGCAGCAACCGTTTGCGCGTATGTTGTATGCACGCGACCAGTTTTTGGATTCACCAATTCTGGCAACGCATCAATATAAGTCGATTTTAATTTTTGTAATTGACGGTACTCTAAAATATCATTGATAATTGGATGTTTATCTTTCAATTTCGATAAAATTTCTTCTCCTGTTGCGTACTGACCTGTTTTGGTTTTCTTCGCTTTTGGATCTAATTGTAATTTATCAAATAAGATTTCTCCCAATTGTTTTGGCGAGTTAAGATTGAATTCTTCTCCAGCATCTTCCTGAATTTTTGCTTCCAATTCTCTTAATTTCGCTTCGTGTTTAACTGAAAGTTCTTTCAAGAACGGAACATCCAAATTAACACCTTCCAATTCCATATCAGCCAAAACTTGCATCAATGGCATTTCAAGATCAGTGAATAATTTGTGTGTATTTGCTTTGATTAATTCTGGTTCGAAAAGATTTTTCAATTGATTTGTAATATCAGAATCTTCTACTCCATATTCAGTTTGCTCCATCAACGGAACATCACGGAAATTCTTTTGATTCTTTCCTTTTTTTCCAATCAAACTTTCGATTGAAACGGGTTGATAGCTCAAATATGTTTCTGACAACACATCCATATTGTGACGCATATCTGGATTAATCAAATAATGCGCAATCATCGTATCAAAATTCTGACCTAAAACAACAATGTCATATTTGTTTAAAACTTTAATATCATATTTTAGATTTTGACCAATTTTCGAAATTGATTCATCTTCAAAAAATGGTTTAAATTCGTTGATAATTGCTTTTGTTTCCTCGAAATCAGTTGAAAAAGGAACATAATAACCTTTTCCTTTTTCCCAAGAAAATGAAATTCCAACCAATTCAGCTTCTAAAGCATCCAAAGAAGTTGTTTCCGTATCGAACGTCACTTCTTTTTGTTTTAGAATATTTCGTAATAAAATTTCTCTACCTTTTTTCGTATCGATTAATTGATATAAATGATTCGTTGTTGAAATATCTGTAAAAGCTGAATTTTGTGGAACGATTTCTTCATCAGACGTAAAATCGAACAATGATTGTTGAGCCATTTGCACTTGATTCGAAGAAATCTGACTTGCCGCAGAAATTTCTTCTTGCGCTTCTTTGATAATTCCCGAAACATCCAAACCATAAATTCTGTAAACCGTTTCTAACATACGACGGAATTCTAACTCCGTGAAAAGTTCAGTAACTTTTTCTATATCTGGCGGGCAAACCGTTAAATCTTCTTCATCAAATTCTACAGGAACATCTGTAATAATCGTTGCTAATTTCTTCGAAAGAATTCCAAGCTCTTTATTCTCTTCAATCTTTTCTTTAGCTTTCCCTTTCAGCTTATCTGTATTCGCTAAAAGGTTTTCCAATGATCCAAATTCTTTCAAATATTTACTTGCCGTTTTTGCTCCAACACCTGGTAAACCTGGAATATTATCCACAGCATCACCCATCATTCCAAGGTAATCGATAACTTGAATTGGATCGTCGATTTCAAATTTTTCTTTTACTTCTTCAATTCCCCAAATCTCAACACCTTTTCCATTTGCAGCAGGACGATACATTTTAATTTTTTCCGTTACCAATTGCGCAAAATCCTTATCGGGTGTCACCATATAAGTTGTATAACCAGCTTTCTCTGCTTTCTGTGCTAATGTTCCGATCACATCATCTGCTTCGTAACCTTCGGCGAAAAGTACTGGAATTTTTAACGCTCGTAAAATATCTTGAATATACGGAACGCCTTGACGAATGGCTTCTGGCGTTTCATCACGATTTGCTTTATATTCAGGATAATCTACCGTACGAACTGTTGCTTGACCAACATCAAAAACAACCGCCAAATGCGTTGGTTGTTCACGTCGAATGACATCGAACAAGGAATTCGTAAATCCCATAATTGCCGATGTATTGAAACCTTTTGAGTTGATTCGTGGATTTTTGATAAATGCATAATATCCTCTAAAAATTAAGGCATAAGCATCTAACAAAAAAAGTCTTTTATCTAATTGATTCATATAATTTTCGTTATGCGAAAAGCGATGAGCGTAAAGCGAAAATTCTCACAAATCGCTAACCGCAATACGTTTATTTTAATATTCTGGTGCTAATTCAACAACCAATCCATCCATTTCATCCGAAAGATGTAACTGACAACCTAAACGTGAATTATCTTTCACATTAAATGCCTCTGCTAACATTGCATCTTCATCAGGCGTCATTTCTGGTAATTGAATTTCTGGTGTCAATACATAACATTGACAAGAGGCACACATTGCCATTCCACCACAAATACCAATGGTTCCTTCTGGTGCTAATTCGTATGCACGCACAAGCTCCATAATATTCATATTCATATCAGTAGGTGCGTCAACTTCGTGCGAAACACCTTCTCTATCTATAATTGTAATTTTAATATCTGCCATAATACTTTTTCAAGTTACACAAAAATACGGATTGTTTACTTTCAAAAAAAGAATATGCCTCATTGGATTATATTTAATACTAATTTTAAATAAGAACTGTTACGAATCACGAATTTTGTCTACTAATTGAAAAAATTAAAAAATGAATGCACACGAAATAGATTATAAAATTTACGGCGAAGAAATGCAATTTGTCGAAATTGAATTGGATCCACAAGAAACTGTTGTAGCAGAAGCAGGTAGTTTTATGATGATGGATGATGGCGTAAAAATGGAAACAATTTTTGGCGATGGTTCTCAACAAAGTGGTGGAATTTTCGGAAAATTATTAAATGCTGGAAAACGAATGTTAACAGGTGAAGGTTTGTTTATGACTTCGTACACGAATTACGGACAAGGAAAAAAGAAAGCTTCTTTTGCTGCACCATATCCAGGAAAAATTGTTCCGATTGATTTACCAGAGGTAAATGGGAAATTTATCTGTCAAAAAGATGCTTTTCTTTGTTCTGCTAAAGGAGTTTCGGTTGGAATTGAATTTAATCGAAAGTTAGGAACTGGACTTTTTGGAGGAGAAGGTTTCATTATGCAAAAATTAGAAGGCGACGGAATGGCTTTCATTCATGCTGGTGGAACATTGCATCGTCGAGTTTTACAAGCTGGCGAAGTCTTAAAAGTTGATACAGGTTGTATTGTTGGTTTCGAACAATCTGTTCATTACGATATCGAATTTATAGGCGGAATTAAAAATACATTTTTCGGAGGAGAAGGTGTTTTCTTTGCAACTTTGAGAGGTCCAGGAGTTGTGTATATTCAGTCTTTACCTTTTAGTCGATTGGCTGATCGAATTATTGCTCATGCACCTTCTGCAGGTGGTTCTTCTCAAGGCGAAGGATCTATTTTAGGAGGTTTAGGAAGATTAATTGATGGTGATTAAAATTTAATTTTATAAAAAAGAGTTTCAAATTGAAACTCTTTTTTTGAGCTCTACGTAAAACCGTAATTTATTTCGATTGATTTTTCTTATTTTTAATAAAAATTTCATCGTTTGAAAAAACTTCTATTAACCGTTATTTTTTGTTCAGGATTTACTTTTGGACAAAATATTTTATCTTTTAGTAATGATCAATATAGCGGGATTAACGGTAGTGTTTTTTCTCCGACAACTCCATATTTAATCCGAATAAATGGGATGTAAATATTATTTCTGAGGATATTTTATTCAGAAATGATTACGTCTATATATCCGATCAAAACGTATTAGGCTTAATAAAAGGTGAAACAAAATCAGCAAATATAAAAGCTGGCATAAGAGGTGAAACGCATTCTAATATTATAGATTTCACAACTAAAAATACGATTTCTTATCATTTGGAAAATGATCTTATGGGACCTTCCGTTTCTTTTAAAAAGAAAATTAATAATCAAACTTATCGTCTTGGAATTTTTACCCGACTTCGTACACAAGGTTCTATTAAAGATTTAGATAATTATTTTCGTTTTAGTAATCAAAATGAAATAGAACCAAAAAATTATGCGTTTGAACCAACAAAGACAAATGCAATGAATTGGGCTGAATTAGGCTTAAACGTTGCAACAAATTTGTACATAACTAATACTTCTGAAGTAATTATTGGTGCAAATATTAAATATCTTTTGGGTTTAGATGGGGCATATATCAAAAGTAAAAACGCGATAAAATTAGAAGCAGAACCAAGCTTATCAGGTACATTTGATCATTCCAAACTAGATATTTATGCCTCAAATTATGATATAGAAGCAGGATATTCTACCAATTATGATTTTGATCGAGATAAATATGTTTTTCGAAATAGAGGAAATGGAGTTGGAATAGATTTAGGAATTTCTTTTGTGAACAGAAGAGCGAATGATGAATTATATGATTTCAAATTTTCGGCAAATTTATTAGATGTTGGATTAGTGAAATTCAGAGGCGATAACCATCATTTCTACAATCCTTCACAAAGAATTCAACTTCGTAATAATCCAAATTTAGATGGAGTTGAATTTGAAAGTGTTGATCAATATTTAGGACTTTTGAGCAAAGAAGTTTATGGAGATGAGACAAAATCTAAAACGGGAAATAATTTTTCAATCGGTTTACCAACCAGTTTACATCTTAATCTAAGTAAAAAAATTATCGAAAATCATTACTTAAATTTCAATTGGATGCAACGAATTCCAGTTTTTGAAAATAGTTTGAAACGTATCAATGTGCTACAAACGTCTTATACTATCCAAAAAGATGGATTTGGAATTGGACCTTCCCTTTCTATCTATGATTATGAAAATGTAACGTTTGGTGGTTATGTAAGAATTGGCCCTCTGATTTTGGGCAGTGATAATGCAATTCCAATCGTTTTCAAACAGAAAAAATTAACTTCTGCAAACTTTTATTTTGGATTAAAATTTTATCCTTTTTGGGACAATGAAGCCAAAAGACGAAGTAGAGAACCTTGTGAATGTGAATAAAAAAAACCTTTTACGCAAAACGTAAAAGATTTAAAAAATATTTCTATTTATTTTGTTAAAATTAGTCAATAGCTTTGACAACCGCTTTTTCGGCTTCTTTTCTTGTCCCGTCGAAACCATCAACACCAGAAACAGTTGTGTATTTCAAGACAAATTTTTTCCCAGGATTCATTCTATTGTAAACAGACTGACACATTAACGTTGCTTCATGGAAACCACATAAAATCAATTTCAATTTTCCTGGATAAGTATTTACGTCTCCAATCGCGTAAATTCCTTCGATATTTGTTTGATAATCTAACGCATTATTTACCTTGATTGCATTTTTCTCAATCTCCAATCCCCAATTTGCAATAGGACCTAGTTTTGGAGAAAGACCAAACAATGGAATAAAATAATCTGTTTCAAGTTCAAAAGTTTCACCTTCTTTTTCAATTACCAAACTTTCCACTTTTCCTTCACCTTTGATTCCAGTAATTTCAGCTGGAGTAACCAAATTAATTTTTCCAGCTTTTTTCAATTCAATTACTTTATCAACAGAATCTAACGCTCCACGGAACTCATTTCTTCTGTGTACCAACGTAACTTCCGCAGCCACATCAGCCAAGAAAATCGACCAATCCAAAGCAGAATCTCCACCACCAGCAATTACGATTTTTTTATCACGGAACAGTTCAGGATTTTTTACAAAATACTCCACTCCGTTTTCTTCATACGCTTCGATGTTTTCGATAATTGGCTTACGAGGCTCAAAAGATCCAAGACCACCTGCAATCGCAACCGCTTTTCCTTGCACTTGCGTTCCTTTATTTGTTGTTACAATAAAAGTTCCGTCTTCTTGCTTATCGATTGTTGCAGCTTGTTCGTTCAATGTAAAACCTGGCTCAAATTGTTTGATTTGCTCCATTAAGTTATCAATCAATTCACCTGCACCAACAGAAGGATAACCAGGAATATCAAAAATTGGTTTTTTTGGATACAATTCTGTCAATTGCCCTCCTGGTTGAGGAAGTGCATCAATAATATGACATCTCATTTTTAATAAACCAGCTTCGAAAACGGCAAAAAGACCAGTTGGTCCAGCTCCGATTATAACTATATCTGTTTGAATCATTTTTTTGAATTTTATTTAGAACGTTACTAAATTGAATGCAAATTTAATGAATTTGAAAGGATTAATCGATGATTATCATCAGAAGTCTAATAATATTTATTGATAATAAAAAAGACAAATTCAATAATGAATTTGTCTTTTGAATTTGTAGCGAAGAGCAGAATCGAACTGCCGACCTCAGGGTTATGAATCCTGCGCTCTAACCATCTGAGCTACCTCGCCTTGTTTTTAGTGGTGCAAATATAAGAGGTTATTTTCGATTAAAACAAATCTTTTTTGAAATATTTTCAATAAAAAGTCGCTTAAATAGGCTAATCAATTGAAATTCATTAAAATTAAAATCACATTTTTTTGAAGAAAATATCATCTACAAAAAAATCCTCAAGCAAAACTTGAGGATTTTGATATTTTATCTGCTTTTCTACTTATGCTAAAGCATTTTTGATACGTGTCATTGCTTCTTTTAACTCCTCTACAGACGCCGCATACGAGATACGAATACAATTTTTAGATCCGAAAGCCGAACCAGAAACAACCGCAACTTGAGCATGTTCTAATAAATATAAAGCCAAATCATCTGCATTGTTAATTGTAACACCATTGTACGTATTTCCGAAAGTTGCCGTAACGTCTGGGAATAAATAGAAAGCTCCTTTTGGTTCGTTAACTTTGAATGTTGGAATTTCTCTCGCCCAACCTAACATCAATTCACGACGTTCTGCAAACGCATCAACCATGTATTGAACTGAGCTTGGATCTGCTTCTAAAGCCGTAATTGCCGCTCGTTGAGCGATAGACGTTGCTCCCGAAGTCACTTGTCCTTGTAACGTTTCGCATGCTTTTGCTAACCAAGCTGGCGCTCCAATGAAACCAATTCTCCAACCTGTCATTGCGAAAGCTTTTGCTAAACCATTTACAGTTACTGTTTGATTATAAACTTCTGGGAAAGATGCAATCGAAACATTTTTTTCTCCGTAAACAATGTGCTCATAAATTTCGTCCGAAATAATAATCACATCTGGATATTTTGCTAAAACCTCAGCCAAACCTTTCAATTCTTCTCTTGTGTAAACTGATCCTGACGGATTACAAGGAGATGAATAAATAATAGCACGCGTTTTATCTGTAATTGCAGCTTCTAACTGTGCTGGTGTAATTTTGAAATCAGCTTCTAAAGTTCCTTCCACAAAAACTGGCGTTCCTCCTGATAATTCTACGATATCTGAATAAGAAACCCAATAAGGTGTTGGAATAATTACTTCAGTTCCTTCGTCTACAATTGCTTGTAAAACATTATAAATAGATTGTTTTGCTCCAGTAGAAACAACAACTTGATTTGCTGTATATTCAATATTGTTATCACGTTTAAACTTCTTACAAATTGTTTCCTTCAAATCTGCATACCCTGCAATTGGAGGATATCCTGAATAATTTTCGTCGATAGCTTTTTTAGCTGCCTCCTTGATAAAATCTGGTGTATTGAAATCTGGTTCTCCAATACTTAAACTAATCACATCGATTCCTTGTGATTTTAATTCTCTTGCTTTCGCAGACATTGCAATAGTTGCAGATGGTTTCAAATTCTGTAAACGCTTTGAAAGTTGCATAATATTTGTGTGTTATTTGTAATGTAACAATTTATTATTGCGAAGATACTTTTTTCTCCGTAGAATTTTGTTACTTTTAATCATTAAAAATCTAAGAATAAAATAAAAAATTATGGCTGAAATTACATTCAAAGGAAATCCTATTCATACAGGCGGAGATTTACCTATAATTGGTGAAAAAGCGCCGATTTTTGCTTTAACAGCAGGAGATTTAAGCGACAAAACATTGGCTGATTATGCTGGAAAAAATGTTGTTTTAAATATTTTTCCAAGTGTTGACACTGGTGTTTGTGCGCAATCTGTACGAACTTTTAACAAAGAAGTTTCTTCTGCTGCAAATACAGTTGTGTTATGTATTTCGAAAGATTTACCTTTCGCTTTATCTCGTTTTTGTGCTGCCGAAGGTTTGGATAATGTAGTCACTTTATCTGATTTCAAAAATGAAGAATTCGCAAATGCTTATGGTGTTAAAATGGTTGATGGACCATTAAATGGATTATTATCTCGCGCAGTTGTAGTAATTAATCCAAATGGAGAAGTTGCTTATGCAGAACAAGTTCCTGAAATTGGTCAAGAGCCTGATTACACACATGCTTTAGCAGCAATTAAGTAATCAAAATAGTTTTCAAAATAAAAAGCGTTACCCGAAAAGTAACGCTTTTTGTTTTGACTATTTTGTGTAAGATAAACTACTTCGCAAACTGAGCAGCTAATTTTTCTGCTTTTTTAGATTCTGAATAATCATAGAATCCTTCTCCAGATTTTACTCCTTTTTTACCAGCAGTTACCATGTTAACTAACAATGGACAAGGTGCATATTTAGGATTTTTGAAACCATCGTACAACACTTCTAAGATTGATAAACAAACGTCTAAACCGATAAAATCTGCTAATTGTAATGGTCCCATTGGATGAGCCATACCTAATTTCATTACTTCGTCAATTTCTTTCACGCCCGCAACTCCTTCATATAAAGAATAAATTGCTTCGTTAATCATTGGCATTAAAATACGATTGGCGATAAAACCTGGATAATCATTCACTTCAACTGGAACTTTTCCTAATTTTTCTGACATTTCCATAATCGCTTTCGTTACTTCGTCTGTTGTATCGTAACCACGAATAATTTCAACCAATTTCATCATCGGAACTGGATTCATGAAATGCATTCCAATCACTTGTTTTGGACGACTTGTAACAGACGCAATTTTTGTAATCGAAATAGAAGAAGTATTAGACGCTAAAATTGCATTTGCTGGCGCAGCTTCATCAATTTGTTTGAAGATTTTCAATTTCAAATCTAAATTTTCTGTTGCAGCTTCTACAACTAAATCCGCATTTTTTACCGCTTCCGCAGTATCTGTAAATGTTGTAATATTATTTAAAGTTGCTGTTTTGTCAGCTTCCGTAATTTTTTCTTTGGCGATCATACGCTCCAAATTTCCAGCGATTGTTTTCAATCCACGCTCCAAACTATCTTGAGAAACGTCAACCAAATTCACTGCAAATCCTGATTGTGCGAAAACGTGAGCAATTCCATTCCCCATCGTTCCAGCTCCAATAACTGTAATGTTTTTCATCTTTTTGTATGTTTGTTTTTATTATTTATTTTTTTTCGAGATTCGAAGTTCGAAATGAGTTTTGCGAAATTTGATTTTTCAGAATGAGAAGCTGAAATGAATTCAGCTTGACAAATTTTCGTCATTCTGAACTTGTTTCAAAATCACATCATATTCATGCGTTTAGCGAAATTCGAACTTCTAAAATCTAACATCGATTTATTCTTTCTCGATTGTTTGATTTTTGATGACTTGCTGTTCTTTTTCAAAATAAGCAATAATCTCCAATGCAACTTTCAATGCATTTCGTCCATCTTGTAACGAAACTTTAATTGGTGAATTATTCACAATAGAATCTGCAAAGCTTTCTAATTCATCCAAAATTGCATTATTTGGTAAAATTTCTGGATGTTCAAAACAAATTTCTCTACGATCTCCTTTATCGTTTTCCAAAATCATCGCAAATTCACTTGGATTTTCTGGCGCTTTGTGCATTTTAATAATTTCAGTCTTTTTCGTCAAGAAATCAATTGAAATATACGCATTTCGTTGAAAAACACGCATTTTTCGCATATTTTTCATTGACATTCTACTTGTCGAAACATTCACCACACAACCATTTTCAAACTCAATTCGAGCATTTGCAATATCAGGTGTATCACTAATTACCGAAACTCCAGACGAATGAATTGATTTAATTTCTGATTTTACAATCGATAAAATCACATCTAAATCATGAATCATCAAATCTAAAACTACAGGAACATCTGTACCGCGCGGATTAAATTCTGCCAAACGATGCGTTTCAATAAACAATGGTTCTTCGATAAAAGGTGCAGCCGCTGTAAATGCAGGATTAAAACGCTCTACGTGTCCAACTTGCGCTTTCAAACCTTTTTCATTTGTCAATTTCAACAAATGATCTGCCTCTTCTAAGGTATGCGTAACTGGTTTTTCGATGAAAAAATGTTTATTTTTTTCGATCACTTTCAATGCCACTTCATAATGTGATAACGTTGGTGTCACAATATCGACAACATCAACAGCATCAATTAATTCGTCCATCGAACTAAAATATTTATACCCAAATTCAGCTTCAACTTTTTTTCCATTTTCTTCAAAAGAATCAAAGAAGCCAATTAATTCGTATCTTTCCGATTGATTTAATAACTTTAAATGGATTTTTCCAAGGTGCCCAGCACCGATCACTCCTACTTTTAACATTTGGTAGATTTTGCCGTTAAAATTAATGAGAATAAGTTGTATTTAATGCATTTTTGTAAAAATTTTGGAATATGTCTGTAGACGATTTTAAACACAGAGGACGACGCAAAATGTTGGTTGATTTGTTGCGCTCGAAAGGAATTGAAGATGAAAACGTATTGGAAGCTATTAATTTAGTGCCACGACATTTATTTTTAGACAGCGCATTTACGGAATTCGCATATCGCGACGAAGCTTTTCCGATTGCTGCTGGACAAACGATTTCGCATCCGTTTACAGTTGCTTTTCAGACACAATTATTAGACATTCAGCCTAATGAAAAAGTCTTAGAAATCGGAACTGGTTCTGGTTATCAAACTGCTGTTTTGGTTGCTTTGGGTGTTGAAGTTTTTACGATTGAAAGACAAAAAGATTTGTTTGATTTCTCGAAAATCATGTTGAAAAAAATCAATTTCGAGCCACGTTATCAAACGTATGGAGATGGTTACAAAGGTTTACCTTCTTTTGCTCCTTTTGATAAAATTATTGTAACGGCTGGTGCGCCAGAAATTCCAGAAGAATTAAAAAAACAATTGAATATTGGAGGAATAATGGTGATTCCAGTTGGTGAACAATCGCAACGAATGATTGTCATTATGAGATTATCAGAAGATCAATTTGAACATTACGAATTTGGTGATTTCAAATTTGTGCCAATGTTAGAAAGTCGAGATAAATAGAATAAAAAACTCCAACTAAAGTTTAGTTGGAGTTTTTTATTTTATTTATTAATCATCAATTTTCTTAAAATTCCCGTTTTTATCAAATTTTAATTCAAGTCCATTGTTCAATTTCACTTCAATTTCTTTTCGATCTCTTTCTATTTTTGTTATTGTAGTATTCGGAAAACTTCTTTTCACATAATTCGAAATTTTAGCTGGAATAAATCCTGTTGGAATAGCATTTCGTTTTCCATCGACTTCTTTCCAAGCTCCGTCTCCATCAAATTCTACTTTTGTTCCATTTGCCAAATACACTTTATATTCTTTCGAAAAATAATCGTCGTCCAACATCACAGAACCAACTTGTTTTACACCAAAATATTTGTTGATAAATTGCTGTCCCATTTTTGGAACTTGGTTATATTTTATTGCTTTATCTTGAGCAAAAGAAATCAACGTTGCACTTAACATGATAACACTTAAAAACTTTTTCATTTTGTTTGATTTTATAATTATTAAGACAAAGTTGCAAAGTGAATTAGGAAAGATTTGGGAATAATTTATTTTTTCAAAATAAATTGATGAAAAGGAAACTCATAATTGTAACGTAACGTCAAATTTTGTTGATTTTTGATAATCGTGTCCACAATCGAAAGCCCCAAGCCATTATTTCCATCACTTGTTCCTTGTTTATAAAAACGACTAAAAATAAGATTCGAATCCAATGTTGCGTTTTTCCCTGTATTCGAAATTATAAATTGATTTGAATCACTTTCTATCTTAATAATTTTCTCATCATTATTATGTTTGATCGCATTTCGAATCAAATTTGAAATTAAAATTCGCGCTAAATCGATATTAAAATCAAGAATAAAATCTGCCTTAAAATTCGTTTCTAATTTAATTTCTTCTGCTTCTAAAATTTCTTCATAATCTTCGATCAAATCTTTTGTCAAAGCTGTAAAATTAACTTCAACATTATTTTTGTATTGATTATTCTCGATTCGAGATAACATTAACAACGATTTATTAAGATTCACCATTCGCCAAAGTGTTTGCTTGGTTTCTACCAAACTCATCACCTCTTTTTCTTTTAAATCTGAATTTTCTATTAGCAAATCAAGTTTGTTTAGCGCAATTGTCAAAGGTGTTTGCAATTCGTGGGAAGCATTTTCGATGAACAATTTTTGTGAATTAAAAACCTCATCATTTCGATTAATCATTCGCTCAATTTCTTTTTGCAAATAAGAAAATTCTTTCACATTCGTTTCGACAAGTTTTGGTTTTTCGTTATTTCCTACTTCATATTTTCTTAATTGAGAAATAATTTGCCCAAAAGGTTTGAAGGCTTTTTTCAATCCAAAATGATTAATCAATAAAATACTAATCAAAATAAAAACATACAACGCAATCAAAGAAATCGATAAATCATAAATCAATTCATCTTCTTCGACTGTTGAGGTTCTTATTTCTAATGAATACGGATGATTTTCTTTGTCATAAAAACCAGTTCTCAATATACGATAAGGTTCCATATCATCATCGTATCCCATGTAAACCAACTCATTCGAAAAGTGATTTCTTTCATCATATTTACTTGGATCAACTTTGGAAATTTTGAATTGACTTAATCCAAATTCGGTTGTATTTAATAAATTCGGATCGCGATAAGCTTCTCGAATAATTTCAATTTTTTGATTCTTTAATCCGTCATCTACATTGTCATAAACTTCATCCAAAATCAAGGAATGAAAAAGAAATGCCCAAATCGCAATAACGATAAGCAACCAAAATGTGAGGTAACGAAATGTATAATTTTTTAGTGATATTTTCATGTTAAATCAACTTATAACCAATCCCATAAACCGCTTGTAAATCGGCTTCAGAATTTGCTTCTTTCATTTTTTTTCTTAGATTTTTTATTTGCGAATAAATAAAATCTAAATTATCAGATAGCTCAATATGATCTCCCCAAACACTTTCTGCTAAAGTTGTTTTCTGAAAAACACGTTCGGGTCTCAACATAAAATAATACAGCAAATCATATTCCTTTCTGTTTAATTTCAGTTCGATATTATTTACTTTTACCAAACGATCTTCGGGAAAAATTTGAATATTTTTATAACTCAAAACATCCTCTCCTTTTTGTAGATTTTTGCGCAAAGCAACTTTAATTCGAGCCAATAATTCAGCAAAATGAAATGGTTTCGCTAAATAATCATCCGCGCCAATCAATAATCCTTCTACTTTATCATCAACCGAATCTTTCGCCGACAAAATAATCACCGAAGTTTCTTTATGAAGATTCTTCAATTCCTTCAACAAAGACATTCCATCACCGTCTGGTAACATCATATCCAATAAAATGCAATCATAATCGAACGAAATTATTTTATCCAAAGCTTGCTGATAATTATCTGCTGTTTCGACAATCATCTTTTCCTTTTCTAAAAACTCAACAATTGTTTCTTGCAATTTTATTTCATCTTCTACGACTAAAATCTTCATAACTTCAGTTTAAATAATTGGTAAAAATAGATAGTAAAATAGGAAAGAATTAGGAAAACTCCTACTTTTATTCTCAAAATTTAAGATTTCAATTTTGAAAAAATATAGCTTTAAAAATGATTATAGCGAAGGCGCTCACCCAGCAATTTTGCAACGATTAATCGATACAAATTTAGAACAAACAATTGGTTACGGCGAAGACGAATTTTGCAATGAAGCAAGAGAGTTCATCAAAAAAAGACTGAAAAAAGATTCAGCAATTCATTTTGTTTCTGGTGGAACACAAGCCAATTTAATTGTAATTTCTTCTATTCTAAAACCACACGAATCTGTAGTTGCAGCCGAAAGCGGGCATATTGCCGTTCACGAAACGGGCGCGATAGAAGCAACAGGACATAAAATAAATACCATTGCGACGGATAATGGAAAAATAACTCCTGAGCAAATTTCGATTATTCTTGCCACACATACGGACGAGCATATGGTAAAGCCAAAATTGGTTTATATTTCTAATTCTACGGAAGTTGGAAGTGTTTATTCAAAAAAGGAATTGCAAAAGCTTTATCATTTTTGCCAAGAAAATAATTTATACCTTTTTGTTGATGGCGCACGTTTAGCTTCTGCTTTAACTTCTTCTAAATGTGATTTAAACTTAGAAGATATGGCAAATTTTGCAGATGTTTTTTACATTGGTGGAACTAAAAATGGTGCACTTTTAGGTGAAGCAATTGTGATAAATAATTTAAAATTGGACGAAGATTTTCGTTATCATATTAAGCAAAAAGGCGGAATGTTAGCGAAAGGACGTTTGATAGGAATTCAATTTTCGGAAATGTTTCGAGATGATTTATTTTTCGAGATGGGAAAACACGCCAATCAAATGGGAGAAAAATTAGCAAATGCTATTTCAGCAAAAGGTCACAACTTTTTGACAGAACCATCTTCCAATCAAATTTTCCCTATTTTACCAAATTCAATTATCGAAAAACTACAACAAGATTTTGAGTTTTATATTTGGCAAAAAATTGATGAACAAAATTCTGCAATTAGATTAGTCACTTCTTGGACAACACCAGAGGAACAAGTAGAAAATTTTATCAAATCAATATAAAAAATAAAAGGATCCATAAATTATTGGATCCTTTTATTTTAATAATAATCTTTCACATTTTTCAAACGCTCTTTCGCGCGTTTATATTCTGCTTTTCTGATTTCTTTTTTACGTTTCATCAAATTTTTATCGTGAGAATAATTACGTTCTATTCGCTTGATATCTCTTTCGTATTCGTCTTCTAAACGCTCTAATCGATCATCAATTCGGTCTTTGTAATAATCGTCACGATGAGAATTTGACCATTTATAACGTTGATTATCGTTTAAGATTTTATCAATATCACGTTGTAAATTGTAAGAAATCTCTCTTTTTCTTCTACCTTTTTCGTAACCAGATAAATTACGATCTCTTCCAACTCTTTCGAAATCTTTACTTGCTTGTTTTTTTAAAGCAATTATTTTATTTTTTTGACTACTTGATATTCCGTAATAATCAGATCTTTCAATTAAAACATCGACATTTCTATTATTTCCATCATTTGGTCTATTTTGCGCATAACTTGACATTGTAAACAACGCAAAACCAAAAATTAAAAACTTCTTCATATTCTAAACTTTCGTTTAGAATAAGCAAAGTCCGTGCTGAAATGAATAAATTTTTAATAATTACACATAATCAACAAATAATCAACTTATTAAAGTTTAGTTTTTTCTAATGCTTGCAAAATATCTTCGATAATATCTGTTTTATCTTCCAAACCGACTGATAAACGAATAGAACCCGGCATAATTCCTAAATCTGCGCGTTCTGCATCTGATAATTTTGCGTGAGTTGTTGTTGCTGGATGCGTTGCAATCGATCTCGAATCCCCTAAATTAGACGTATATAAAATCATTTCTAATGCATCAATAAATCTGAAAGCACGTTCTTTTCCTCCTTTCACTTCAAATGTTACGATTCCACCCCCGCCTTTCATTTGTTTTTTCGCCAACTCATATTGCGGATGCGATGGTAAAAATGGATATTTCACATCTGCAATTTCAGCATGATTTTCCAAAGCTTCTGCCAACGCCAACGCATTTTCGCAATGACGATCCATACGAAGTGGCAACGTTTCTAAACTTTTAGAAATTGTCCACGCATTAAAAGCCGACATCGCCGGACCTGTATGACGAATAAAAAACATCATTTCATTGATTAATTCTTCTTTTCCTACAACTACTCCACCCAAAACTCGACCTTGTCCGTCCATATATTTTGTTGCAGAATGAATAGATAAATCAAATCCAAATTGCAAAGGTTGTTGTAAATATGGCGTTGCGAAACAATTGTCAATTGCAAAAATAACATTCGGATGTTTTTCTTTCAATTTTGCCAAAGCTTCTAAATCAAATAATTCTAATCCAGGATTTGAAGGCGATTCTAAGAAAACAATTTTTGTATTTGATTGAATTGCTTTTTCCCAATCCTCGATATTTGGCGTTTCTACATATGTATAAGTTACGCCCCAACGCGGAAATAATTGCGTAATTAATTGATGTGTAGAACCAAAAATTGCACGACTCGATACAATATGATCTCCACTTTTTATATACGAAGCAAAAGATGCAAAAACAGCAGCCATTCCCGAAGCAAAAGCTAAACCTGCATCTGCTTTTTCCAAAGCACAAACGCGATTAATAAACTCTGTTGTATTTGGATTTGCATAACGTGAATAAACCATACCTTGCTCTTCTTCTGCAAAAATTGCACGTCCTTGCTCTGCGCTATCAAAAATAAAACTTGATGTTAAATATAATGGAACCGAATGCTCGCGAGTAGCAGATCTTGGCGCTTGCTCACGAATTATCTTAGACTGATCTTTTTTCATAAGAATCAAAGTTAACGATAGTTTTATTAAGCAAAAAGCTTTTAATAAAGTTTTAAACAGAAATTATTTCTGTTTTCAATCGTTGTTTCGATAATTTGACTGTTTCTAAAAAGATTTTTAGAAATATTTCAGAAACGATTTTAAAACTTTCATTTTCATCACGATTAAAAATGATTAAACGAGTAATTATTCCTAAAATATCATTCAAATTTAATCTCTACCTTTGCAGTCTTATATCAATTTATGTCATTCGAAAATTTAGGATTATCACCATATTTATCAAAAGCAATTACAAAACTTGGATTTTTAAAACCTTTTGAAATTCAGACCGAAACAATTCCATCTATTTTAAAAGGAAAAGATGTGATGGGAATTGCAAAAACTGGTTCTGGAAAAACCTTGTGTTTTGTTGCGCCTTTGCTACAAAAAATTCAACATCAATCGTACGAAAAATCTCGTAACATAAAAGCGTTAATTTTAGTTCCAACACGTGAACTAGCAGTTCAGATTGAACAAACTTTTGCAGGATTGCGAACTGCTTTACGCCGTGAGGTACAAACGCAAGCGGTGTATGGAGGAACTTCGATTAATCCACAGATGAAAAATTTGTATGGAACAGAAATTTTGATTGCAACTCCTGGTCGTTTATTGGATTTAATGGATCATAATGCGTTATCATTGGATCAATTGCAATATTTGGTGATTGACGAAGCAGACAAAATGTTCCAATTAGGATTTGGAGATGAAATGAACCGAATTTTGAAAAGTGTTCCGAAAAAGAAACAATCGATTCTTTTTTCTGCGACTTTGAATGATAAAATTGATGAAATAAAATCTACATTAAGTATTGATCCAATTGTTGTTGAAATCAAAAAACAAGAAATTGATTTGGAACAAATCGAACAAGTTGCTTATAAAGTTGATGCCGAAACAAAAGGTCCTTTTTTAAGATATTTAATTAAATCTGAAAACTTAGAACAAGTTTTGGTTTTTGTTTCTTCGACACGAACTGCAGATAATTTAGTAGAAAAATTAAAAAAGAATAAAATCTCTGCAATGGCGATTCACAGTAAAAAATCCCAAGGCGCTAGAATGGATAATTTGGAAGATTTTAAACTAGGTGATATTAAAGTTTTGGTTGCAACTGATTTGATTGGACGCGGAATTCATATCGAAGGTTTACCAACTGTTATTAATTATGAATTACCTCGTTCACCTTTAGATTATGTACACCGAATTGGGCGTACAGGTCGTGCAAATGCAAATGGAAAAGCAATTAGTTTGATTACGGAAGAAGATTTACATCATTTCAAAATCATTCAGAAAAAAATGGGTAAAAAAGTTGATTTACTTCCAACTGATGATGTGAATTTACACGGATTCTAAGAAATACGAAACTCGAATTACGAAGTTAGAAACTCAACAACTCTAACTTCGTATTTCTAATTTTTTACTTCTATATATGTGGACCAAGCATATTTTTAGGATCAAGGATTTCGTCCAAACGTTCTTTCGACAATAAACCGTGATCTAAGACCAATTGATATACACCTCCTCCTGTTTCTAAAGCTTCTTTCGCAATTTTTGTACTTGCTTTGTAACCAATGTAAGGATTTAAAGCTGTAACAATTCCAATACTATTTTGTACTTCATTTTTCAAATGTTCTGCGTTTGCTGTAATTCCATCCACACATTCAACACGTAGCGTATTCATCGCATTTGTTAAATATTGAATCGATTCCATAATCGAAAAACCAATAATCGGCTCCATCACATTTAATTGTAATTGACCAGCTTCGGCAGCCATTGTTATTGATAAATCATTTCCAATCACTTTAAAACAAACTTGATTCACTACTTCTGGAATTACTGGATTTACTTTCCCTGGCATAATCGAAGATCCTGGTTGTTTTGGAGGTAAATTAATCTCGAACAAACCTGTTCTCGGACCAGATGTTAACAAACGTAAATCATTACAAATTTTCGACAACTTCACACAAAGACGTTTCAAAGCTGATGAATAATCCACAAACGAGCTTGTATCCGAAGTTGCTTCAACTAAATTATCAGCCAACGAAACATCTTCATTCATGATTTCAGCTATTTTAGTTGTACACAATTGTGCATAACCTGGAACAGCATTCAATCCAGTTCCAATTGCAGTTGCACCCATATTAATTACTAATAATTCGGCAGCAATTCGGTTTAAATTATCAACTTCTTTATGTAATGTATTCGAAAAACCTTCAAACTCTTGACCAAGCGTCATTGGAACCGCATCTTGCAATTGCGTACGTCCCATTTTTATAACATTACCAAATTGTTTTCCTTTTTTATCAAACGCTTCATACAACGAAGTTAATGCATCAATCAAAGGCTTATTCATATTAAATAATGCTAATTTCAAGGCAGATGGATACGCATCATTCGTAGATTGCGAAAGGTTGACATGATCATTTGGCGAACAAAATTGATACTCACCTTTTTGTTTTCCTAAATGCTCCAAAGCAATATTTGCAATCACTTCATTGGCGTTCATATTTGTAGAAGTTCCTGCACCACCTTGTATCATATCGATCGGAAATTGCTCTGTATATTTACCAGCAATTAATTCATTTGAAGCAAAAGAAATCGCATCAAATAATTCTTTCGATAAAATTCCTAATTCATGATTAGCTTGTGCAGCCCCTAATTTCACAACACCAAGCGCCTTTACAAATTCGGGATAATGCGACAAATAATTATTGGAAATTTTGAAATTATTAATGGCGCGTTGCGTTTGCACACCATAATAAGCCGTTTCAGGAATTTGTAATTCTCCTAATAAATCAGACTCCGTTCTCATTTTATTTATTGTTTGTTATTGACAATTAAAGGTAAGGAATAATCTAGTATCTTTTTGAAAAGCATTTTGTCAAAAAATTCAAAAAATCTATATCTTTAAAACATTAACACAAAAGAGATGAAAGCAGCTCGTTATTATTCATTAGACGTTTTTCGTGGCGCAACTGTTGCGTTGATGATTTTGGTAAATAATCCAGGAAACTGGTCAGCTATGTTTGATCCTTTGGAACATGCAGATTGGCACGGATGCACACCAACAGATTTGGTTTTTCCATTCTTTTTGTTTGCTGTAGGAAATGCGATGGCTTTTGTGATTCCGAAATTGCAACAACAGCCTCAACAGATTTTTTGGCAAAAAGTAATAAAACGAACAATTTTAATTTTCGGAATTGGATTATTCATCAATTGGTGGCCATTTTTCAAGTGGGATAATAATGAACTAATTTTCAAAGCATGGAAAGATTCAGAAGAAAGCGGAATCCGAATTATGGGCGTTTTACAACGAATTGCAATTGCTTATTTTTTCGCTTCGGTTATTGCTTTTTATTTTAAACAAAAACAAGTTTTATTGATAAGTTGTGCGATTCTTCTACTTTATTGGGTTTTAACTTTCGGACTTGGAACTTCTGATCCTTATTCGTTAGAAGGTTTTATCGGAACTAAAATCGATAATCAATTGCTTGGTTTAGCGCATATTTACAAAGGAGAAGGTGTTCCGTTTGATCCAGAAGGAATTTTCAGTACAATTTCTACCATTCCACAAGTTTTATTTGGGTATTTGGTTGGTGACTATATTCAGAAACAAGGAAATATCAATTGGTTGAATCGTCCGTTACCAAAAACAGACAATCCGCAATATAAAATGTTAGCTGGTTTATTTGTTTTAGGAACAATTGCGTTGACAATTGGTTACATTTGGCAATGGGACTTTCCGTACAATAAAAAGATTTGGAGCAGCTCTTATGTTTTCAACACAACTGGTTTAGCAATTTTGACAATTGGCGCAATGATTTGGTTCATCGAAATTTTAGGAATCAAAAATGGTTTCATGAAATTCTTTGATGTTTTCGGAAAAAATCCTTTATTTATCTTTGTTTTGAGTGGATTATTACCTCGATTATTAGGTTTAATCAGAATTGAAGCTGGTTTAAACGACAAAGGAGAAGTCAAATTCATTTCACCATTGGGTTGGTTTTACGAAAACATTTGCGCAAAGATTCCTGGAATTCCAGAAATTGGTTCATTTGTTTATTCGCTAATTTTCTTAGCCTTCTTTTGGTGGTTAGCTTATTTATTAGATAAAAAGAAGATTTATATTAAAGTTTAAAATCTTAATTATGAAGTATTTTATTATTGGATTATTAAGTCTTTTCTATTTTTTCTCTTGCAATGAACAAAAAGAAATCAATGATATTATTGCGTCTTTTCCTCCTAATTACGTAGATTATAATATTCCTCCTGAATGTCAAGAAAACAATGGGTATTATAATAAAGATTCTGAAATTGTTTTAATTAATGAGAACGAATTTAATTCAATTATTAATCGTTTGAAAAAATTAAAATCTTCTAAAGAAATCAATGATTGTCCAAGTGATTTTAGCTTTTCCGTTGGAAAGGACAAATACTGTTCGTGCCTCTATGAAGAACGATTAATTTTTAAAAATGGACAATTACACGAAATTTCAGATACCTTATTATATGACATTAAATCTGCATTGACTTTTTATAATTCCAGACCGAAAGAATATTTAAAATACGATAATTTAATTCAAAAGTTCGGATTGCCTAAAAATTATAAGTATCAACAAGCTGGTGAGACTCTTATATCTTATGACCAAGATGGAAATAAAACAGTAGATTTTATTGATTTTAAAATGCGATTAGTTACTTTAAAAACAAAATAAAAACAAACCACAATCAATCGTATATTCTAGCTAAACTTTCTTATAAACCGCATAAAACTGATAAAAATGTTGAATATTCTCAACATCAAAAATGATTTGTTTCCATTGGTTTAATTCCAAAATCAATTGATTTTCGTGTTGAATAAACTTTCCAACAAAAATTTCATCATCATTCAAATACAAACCAAATTTATCATTGACCAAATGTAAATTTTCCACTTCCAAATGCTCAAAAAATAAAATAGACGATTCTTCTTCTGTAAAATCAATAGGAGAAGCGATACTCGAAGAATATTCTAACGCAATAAATTGATGTGAATTATAAATTGGAAAATAGATTGAAGGATAATTTTCTAAGTTCGAAAACAACTCTTTTTTTGCTTGGATAACTTCTCGAGATAAAAAAGGAATCGCGCTCAAATTTTTAACATTTCGCAACATATCAGCTTCCTCGAAATAGTTATCAAAGTGTAATATTTCGTTAACTGTTAAGTTTTTTTCGATTAAATGACTTATCGGAATGCTAAAATATTTAGCAATTTGAGAAATTGTTTCAATTTTTGGTTCTGCACGTTTTTCTTCATAAGATGAAATATTTCCTCTACTAACTTCAAATAAGTCAGCAAAAGCCTGTTGAGTTAAGTTCTTAACCTGTCTTAATTTTTTTATATTTTCACCTATTTTTGTCATTATTTAAAATTTTAACATTTTTAATTGCTAATTATTTTAGCAAGTTGTTTAATTTTATGGAAACAAATTACAAAAAACACGAATAACAACAAAATGAATTATTTTTCGAAGATTGAAAATTTTATTCAAAACATCAATTACACCATCAGTTACAAAGACGAAAAAGAAGGTGTTTTTATGATTGAAAATTTATTGGATGGTGTTCAAAATCTGATTGTAGGAATTGCACCACCTGTCATCATTTTCGAGTTGTATTTATTTACAATTACAAATGATAATCTGGAAATGCTAAAAGCGTTGTTGATGAAAAATCGCGATATCATTCATGGTGCTTTTGCAATAACAGAAGACGGAAACAAAGTTATTTATCGTTACACACTTCAAATTGCGAATCTTGATCAAAACGAATTTGAAGCAACGTTAAACTCTTTGAGTTTATTGATGAGCGAATATTCTGCTCAATTAATCGAATTTTCTAAACAATAAAACAATATCACTATGAATATTTTCAAACGTATTTTTAGAATTGGACAAGCAGAAATACATTCGGTTGTCGAAAAAATGGAAGACCCAATTAAAATGACTGAACAAGGAATTCGCGAAATGCGCGACGATCTTAATCAATCATTAGAAGCTTATGCAAAAGTAAAAGCGATGGCAATTCGTTCGCAAAATAGCGTAGACAAAAAGAAAGAAGAAGCGGCAGATTACGAACGAAAAGCAATTCTTTTGTTAGAAAAAGCTGGGCGAAGTGAAATTACAGTTGAACAAGCCGAAAGTTTAGCGAAAGAAGCTTTGGGCTTAAAGAAGCAATTGTTAGAAGAAATTACTGAATTAGAAAATCAAGTAATTATTCATGAAAAATCTGCAAATGAAGTCCATAAAAATGTCGAAGTTCTAAAATTCAACATTAATAAATGGGAAAATGAATTGACAACGTTAAAAGCGCGTGTAAAAGTTGCTGATGCGACAAAACAGGTAAACAAACAAATGGCAAAAATTGATGCAAATAGCACAATTAGCATGTTAGAACGCATGAAAGCCAAAGTAGAAGAAGACGAAGCGCTTGCGCAAGCTTACGGAAGTTTGGCGGATAATTCGAAAACAGCTGATGATGAAATTAATGAAACCTTGAAAGGAGATTTGATTCAAAATGAATTAGAAGCTTTGAAGCTAAAAATTCTATCGAAAAATCAAGAATAAATCACTTTTTATAGTGAGTTTTATTTCTTTAAAATAATAGAACTTAATCATTTTTAATTTTGAAACTATATGCCAAAATTTGAATACAAAACAATCGAAATAAAAGCTGAACAAGGAATTTTCAAAGTCTCTATCGACCAAGAATATTTAGATAAATTATTGAATCAATACGGAGCAGAAGGCTGGGAATTAACCTCCTCTACTCCATTGTCAAATAATGGAATAACTTACAGAATTTATTTTACCTTTAAAAGACAACTTTAACACTAAAAATCAACGCTAATGAGCGAAATTTTAAACCTTCTTTTCAATCCATTGGCCAATGGAATTATGACCATTCTGATGGGATTTTCTCTCGTCTATTGGGTGTTTCAATTGTTGGCTGGTGACGGAATTGACCTTGGAACTGATTCAGATTTTCATATCGGAGACATCAATGATGTTGATGCGCACCACGAAATTGACGCCGATCACGATGCTGATGCTGACGTGCATCACGAGCCAGGTTTTTGGGCAAAATGTTTAGAATTTATCAATGTTGGTAAAGTTCCGTTAATGGTAATTATTACCTTGTTCAAATTTATCAGTTGGGTGATTACCATTATTTCTTCGATTGTTTTTGGATTAAGCAAGTTAGGATTGTATTCTGTTTTAGTTTTAATTCCAGTTTTCATCATCGCTTATTTTATGATGCATTGGATTACAAAACCACTCGTAAGAGTTTATGCAGAATTAGGCTATCACGGAGAAGACGAAACAGATTTTATTGGAAGAGTCGGAAAATCGAAGTCTAAAATCACTGGTGATAAAATAGGTTCTGCTGAATTTCAAATCGAGAAAGATATTATTACGCTTAACATCAAAAGTCAAAATGGCGAAGAAATTAATTTTGGTGACACCATTATTATTACTGACGAATCGCCGTCAAATCATTATTATTTCGTCATCAAACACATTACTTTAAACAATATTTAACCTAATTATGATACTATTATTTCAACTTACTTCGTTTATTATCGAAGATATTTTAACCTTAATTATTAACTAAATCAATCAAAATATAATAAAAATCTCATGACAAATTTTATTCTTTTAGCAGTTGGTGTCATCGTTTTCATCTTTATTGCTTTCATCGTCGTTTTAAGCGTTTTCTATAAAAAAGTTCCGCAAGGAAAAGCCATCGTTCGTACTGGTGTTGGAGGTTCGCAAGTAGCATTCAACAAAGGAATGTATGTAATTCCTGTTTTCCATAAAATGGAAATTATGGACATTTCGATCAAAAAAATTGACATTGCGCGTCAACAACATGATGGATTAATTTGTAAAGACAACATTCGTGCAGATATCAAAGTTGCATTTTTTGTTCGAGTTAATAAATCGGTGAATGATGTAATCAATGTTGCACAAAACTTAGGAACAGAACGTGCATCAGAACCAGAAACATTAAAAAGTATTTTTGAAGCAAAATTCTCAGAAGCCTTAAAAACAGTTGGTAAAAAATTCGATTTTATCGAATTATACGAAGCAAGACGTGAATTTAGAGATGAAATTTTAAATATTATCGGAACAGATTTGAATGGATATATTTTAGATGACTGTGCAATTGATTATTTAGAACAAACTGAATTACAATTTTTAAGTCCAGACAATATTTTAGATTCTGAAGGAATCAAAAAAATCACTGAATTAACGGCTCAACAAAATATGAACGCCAATTTAATTCGTCGTGAAGAAGAAAAAGTAATCAAAAAACAAAACGTTGAAGCACGTGAAGCAATCTTAGAATTAGAGCGTCAATTAGCCGAAAAAGAAGAGCGTCAACGCAGAGAAATCGAAAATATAAAAGCACGTGAAGAAGCAGAAATTGCAAAAGTTCGTGAAGAAGAACGTCTAAAAGCTGAATCTGTTCGTATTACAACAGAAGAGCAATTAGCAGTTCAAGAAGAAAATAAATTGCGTCAAATTATTATCGCAGAAAAAAATAAAGTTCGTACTGATGCTATCGAAACTGAACGCGTTGAAAAAGATCGCGCTTTGGAGCAAACAGAACGTGAACGAATTGTGACTTTAGCTCAGATTGATAAAGAAAGATCAATCGAGGTGGAGAAAAAAAATATTCAAGGCGTTATCAAAGAACGTGTTCTTTTAGAAAAAGGCGTGATTGAAGAGCAACAAGGCGTGAAAGACGTTGAAGTTTATAGAGAAGTTGAGCGTCAGAAACAAGCCGGAATTATTGCTGCATCGCAAGAAGCGGAAGAGCGTTTAATCGAAACTGTAAAAGCTGCGGAAGCATCTAAAATTGCAGCAGAACAAGAAGCTGCTCGTCAAGTTATCGAAGCCGATGCACAAAAACAAGTTGCAGAACGCAAAGCGCAAGAGTTATTAATTGATGCGGAGGCGAAAAAAGAGGCATCTGCAAAAGAAGCGGAAGCTCGTAAAATTATTGCAGAAGCACAAGCGAAAGAAGAAGCTGCAATTGGTTTATCGGAAGCAGAAGTAATGGTTGCTAAAGCAGAAGCGGAAGAAAAACAAGGAACTGTAGAAGCGTCTGTAATCGAGAAAAAAGCGGAAGCATTGCGTAAAGAAGGTTTAGCACAAGCAGAAGTTGTACGTGAAAAAGCGTTGGCAGAAGCGAAAGGAATCGAAGAAAAAGCAGAAGCTATGAAGAAATTGGACGGTGTTGGAAAAGAGCACGAAGAGTTCAAACTTCAATTACAAAAAGAAAAAGATATCGAATTGGCTCAAATCAACATTCAAAAAGATATTGCTGGAGCGCAAGCTGAGGTGTTATCAACTGCATTGAAATCAGCGAAAATTGACATTGTTGGTGGAGAAACGATGTTCTTCGAAAATATTGTCAAACAAGTTTCGAATGCAAAAGGTTTTGATCATTTAATCGACAATTCTAAACATGCAACAGACATCAAAAATGCATTGATTGACGAAGATGGCGGAAGCGATTTAGCTGGAAAAGTAAGAAGTCTTGCCGATAAATATGGTATTTCGTCAAACGATATCAAAAACTTAACAATTACTGCGGCATTAATTAAATTACAGCAAGCTGCTTCGGCTTCTGGAAACAGCGAAGACACAGGATTTATCAATTCTCTTTTCGGAATTGCGAATCAGTTAGGTGTTTCAAATAAAAAAATAGGTTAATCCATTAAACAACAATAGAGTGATTGAAATCTTATCGTTTCAATCGCTCTTATCATCACGTTTAATCACCTTTTAGATTTTAATTTAATGCAAGAAGAAAAAAATATTAACGTTACCGAAACGCTTGATGCAGGCGCGTACGAAATCATCCGAAAAAGACTTCTTACACAAAAAGATTTTCTTTCGGAAAGATTAACGAAATTGAACGAAGCTCGTAAAGAGGTATTCAATTCTACCAATTTTGCATTAAGCGCAAACCAAAGAATTACAACAGAAAACACTTGTATTTCACGTGGAATTATCGCGTTCGATAAGTTGTGTATTTTTGGGTACAACGTACATTTCGGTTTACGCACAGACATTCAGTTGAGCGATGTTTTTAGTATTTATCTGTTTCAAGAAAATCAATTTATACCTCAACCTCTCGACTTAATTAACGATCAGAATTTCTTTACAGATTTTCAGAATTTATATAAATATTACCGCGATTCTATCTTTTCTAAATTTCGTAGAACAGATAATTATTTGTACATGGTTTTCCAAACCAGTAAAAGCGCACAAGATTTGAAAGCGTTTAAATGGTTAATCAAAGACGGAAAATTAATTTATCAAGATGATCGCAGCATTCACGAAGTAAAAAAAGCAGATCAATTTGATTTCGAATGGCAAAAAACGTCAATTGATGATCGTCGATTAGGTAAATTTCCACACATTTCTATTTTAGATAAAATTTTTATCGAAGCGATTGGTGGCGATATTACGTTCAAAATTGAGGATAATACGGATACAGGAAAAGGAATTTTCACTGAAAAAGTTACGCATTTAGATCAACAATTAGACGATGCCGAATATTATTACGCCGATTTAGGAAATCTGATTGCGGTTAAAATCAAACCTTTTCAAGAAGATTTCAGAGCGTATATTTACAATGTTCGCACCAAGGAAGTCATCAATATTCCTGCTCTTTTGGATGCAGCAGTTTTGTTGCCAGACAATCAAGGTTTGATTTTTTCGAATGGCTATTATTTACAAAACGGAACCTATCATATATTCGAAAATAAGTTAGATAATTTTCAATTTTTCCGTCGTGTAAATTCTCCAAACGGAGAAGATTTTATGTATATTTTCAATCAAGATGAAACCAATACATACATTCTTTTATCGTACAATATCATTCAACAAAATGTCGAAACGCCTATTGTTTGCAATGGTTTTACTATTTTTAAAGACGGAAGTTTAATTTATTTCCGCACAGAAGAAGAAGCAACGCGACATCATCAAGTTCAGATTTGGGAAACGCCTTATGTCGAGCGTTTGGTGGAAAATCAAGAAAAAACAAATCATCCATTATACAAAATTGGAAACAAAGACATTGTAAAAGCAATGGCTGAATCTCAAGAAGTTATCCAATTAATTAACAAAGAAGATTCGTACGAAGGTTTGTATGAGGACATTGTAAAAAAAGCGAATAATATTGTTGATGGATATTTTTGGATCAATGACAAAGATACCTTTGAGCTAGCTATTCCTTTGCTAGAAATCAAAACGGTTGCCAATACAGCGATTGATGAATTTGCAAAAGTCCAAGTTCAGAAAAAATTTGCGCAAGAAACGTTAGAAAAAACGGAAAAATCGATTGAAGAAATCGTTTTCAAAGTAAATAGTACAACGTATAATCAATTGGATTTATTGGTTGAACATTTGGCTGAAGCGCGTAAAATTCAAGGAAAAGTGATTGATTTACGTTCGATTCGTTATATCAATTTAGAACGTGTTCAGGAATTAGAAAATCAATTGCAAGAAGTCAACGAAAATTTATCAACCAAAACAATTGAGTTTCTTTTATTGGATGAAGCGCTGATTCCGTATGAAGAAAAAGTTGCGGAACAGAAAAATTTAGTGGCTTCGATTGAGAAAGTTGTTGACGCTAAAGTAATCGAAGAATCTTGTCTTAAAATTGCTTCCGAATTAGAGTTATTGATTGACATTCTGAACAGTTTAAAAATTGAAGACGCCACGCAAACAACAAAAATTATTGAGAAAATTTCTGTCATTTTTGCTTCGCTTAACGAAGTTCGTGCGCAATTAACACGTCAAACTTCTGCCTTAAAAAGCAAGGAAGCGGTTGCCGAATTTTCTGCTCAAATTACGTTGTTGGAACAAAGTGTGGTCAACTTTTTAGAGTTATCAACAACTGCCGAAAAAACGGAAGAATACAATACAAAAATCATTGTTCAGCTCGAAGAATTAGAAAGTAAATTCTCTGATTTTGATGATTTCGCTTTAAAAATTGCAGATAAACGCGACGAGATAATCAAAGCGTTCAATTCGAAACGCGAACAATTGGTTGAACAAACCAATAAACGCACCAATTCATTAGAGCAAATTGGTTTGCGCGTCTTGAGAAATATCGAAAACAAATCCAAAACTTTTTCAGAAAAAGAAGAAATTTTAGCGTTTTATTCTTCGGATTTAATGATTGATAAAATGCGTCAAATCATTCAAGAATTAAAGGATTTGAAAGATGTTTCGAAAGCCGAAAATCTTGAAAATCTCTTGAAAAAATCGCAAGAAGATACGCTTCGCGTTTTACGTGATAAAACTGAACTTTTTGTTGATGGACAAAATATTATTGCGCTTGGACAAAATAAATTTACAGTCAATACGCAGCAATTAGCGCTGACTTTGTTGAATCGTAACAACGAATTATTTTATCATTTAACAGGAACAAGTTTCTATCAAAAAGTTAAAAACGAAGAAATTTATCGTTATCAAGATATTTGGAATCAAGAATTTGTTTCGGAAAATCAATTGGTTTATCGCGCTGAATATTTGGCTTATCAAGCTTTTTTAGCGAGAAATGAAAAAGATTTCGATGCTGAAAAATTTATCAATCAAATCATTGAACAAAATTATTCGGAAGGTTATATAAAAGGTGTTCACAATTTTGATGCATTGCGAATTTTTACAGAATTGGTAAACATCAATTCGAAGTTAGATGTCTTACAATTTGATGCACCAACACGCACAACTGCTCAAGTCTTTTGGCATTCTATAGAAAATAATTTGCAAGAAAAATTGAATGCGATGATTGGTTCTGCTCAATTAATTTTGAAAAATTTCCCGAATTCAAATCGTTTTGAAAACATTCTAAATGAAATCAAATCGCTTTTTGAAAATTGGGAAACAGAATGGGATAAATCACAAACATCATCAGAAAAAGTTTCTCACTATTTATTTACAACTTTCACGAAATATCATGCTTTTTCGATGAGTAGAGAAGCTGAAAAATTTCAAAAAGAGTTTGTAAATTATTTAGAAAAAAATAAAAATTCGGACGATTTTAATGCATTGATTTCAGATCAACAATTTTCTTCAACAGAGAAATTTTACTTGATCGAAAACTGGATTCATTCTTTTATAGATGAAAACGAAAATTATTCGTCATACAGAAATGTAGTGAATGAAGCGGCGACAATGCTTTTATTTTCGAAAGATCAATATCATATAAATGATGGAAATTCTGTTATCAAAATTGAAGATTTGAAAGGAAATCATGCGGTAATTGTTGACGGAATTTACACTCAAAATTATCATAAAATCATTTCGAAATTAGAACATTTTTCAACTGTTAATGTTCCAAATTTTAAATCATTCCAAAAGCTAAAAGAAGAAATTTCTAAGTCGTATGAAAAAGATTTAAAAATCGCAGAATTTGAACCAAAAGTTTTGACATCATTTGTAAGAAATAAATTAATCAACGAAGTTTATTTTCCTTTAATCGGAAATAATTTAGCCAAACAATTGGGAACAGCAGGCGAAAACAAACGTACCGCTCGTATGGGAATGTTGTTATTAATCTCTCCGCCAGGTTATGGAAAAACGACCTTGATGGAATATTTAGCCAAAACAATGGGTTTACATTTTGTGAAAGTAAATGGACCAACAATTGGACATAACATTACGTCAATCGATCCAATCGAAGCCAAAACTTCTGGAGAAAGAGAGGAATTGAAAAAGATAAATCTTTCGTTTGAAATGGCTGATAATGTCATGTTGTATTTGGACGATATTCAGCATTTGAGTGCCGAATTTTTACAGAAATTTATTTCATTAGCCGATGGACAGCGAAAAATTGACGGAATTTTTGAAGGAGAAAGTAAAACCTACGATCTACGTGGAAAACGTTTTTGCATTGTAATGGCTGGAAATCCATATACGGAAAGCGGTTCTAAATTTCAGATTCCAGATATGTTAGCCAATCGTGCTGATGTGTATAATTTGGGCGATGTAATTGGTGATACGGAAACGTTGTTCAACTTGAGTTTGATAGAAAATGCGACAGGCGATAATCCTTATTTAGATAAAATTACTTCGAAAAGTTTGACCGATTTTTACAAGTTAACAAATTTTGTAACTGAAAATCAAGAACAACTTCCAGATTTGGAAGGCAATTATTTGAAACAAGAAATTGATGATTTTATTGCTGTTTTGAAACATGTAATTAAGATTAGAAATGTTGTCGTAAAAGTCAATCAAAATTATATTGCGAGCGCAGCAATGCAAGATGATTACAGAACTGAGCCACCTTTCAAGATGCAAGGTTCGTACAGAAATATGTCAAAATTAGTTTCGAAAATTGTTCCAATGATGAACGAAAAAGAAATTAATGAAACGATTTTGGCGCATTACGAAAGTGAATCGCAAACGTTGACAACCGACACAGAATCGAATCTTTTGCGCTTAAAAGAAATTGCAGGTTTGATGACTTCTCAGGAAAAAGAACGTTGGGAAACGATAAAAGCAACGTTTGTCAAAAATAATAAGCACGGCGGCTTGAATAAAGACGATAAAGTTTTTGCTCAATTGCTAGAATTCAATGAAAATTTGGAAGGAATTATCCAAGCAATCTTGAAAAAGTAATATTAAAACTGCTCAAAATGAGCAGTTTTTTTTTTATATTTAACCTCAACCAAAACATCTACTATGAAAAAAATAGCCCTTCTTTTTGTTCTATTTAGTTCAATTTTTTCCTATTCTCAAGACACAATTTATTTTGATAAAAATTGGAAAGAAACAACGAAAGCCAAATCCAACTTTTATCGTCCTTTACCGTTAAAAAAGTATGGTGAATTGGTTTTGCTTAAGGATTATTACAACAATGGACAACTTCAATTTCAAGGATATATTTATCCAAAAGATGAAAACAAATATGTTGGTGATGTTTTTTGGTATGATGAAAATGGTTTTGACAATGGTTATCGACAAAATATTAATCTTAGTGATCAAAAAGAATTAATCTATTATAACACCGACGGATCTATTTGGAAAAAAATTAAATACAGAGATTTTGGAGAAAAAACCGAAATTATAATTTACCACAATGGAAAAGAGTTAATAAATGGTAAAATTACGAATGGAAATTTTACCGGAAGTTTTTCTCCAAATAGGCCAGATTTATATTACGATAATCCTTTTTATGAAAATTATGAAAGTATTCCGCCACCTGTAAGCGTCACTGCTCCTGCTATTTCTTATAATGACACAAAAAAAACTCCTGATAAAATTTATAAAGAAGTTATCTATTGGCAAAATGGGAAAATTGCCAAAGAAACAATCAACAAAAATTATTCACAAGAACCTTCTAAATATTGGGATTCTACTGGAAAAGAAATTGAAAAAAGTTCGAAAGAGAAAAAAATTGATATTGAATTTTACACCAAAAATGGTTTTGCAATTCAACCAAAATCTAAGACAGAAACTACAATTCATGAAAATGATTATCTAGTAACCAAAATTTTGTATGATAAAAATGGGAAGATTAGTAATGTTAGCAAACAACAAAATGGTAATCGAGTTGAAGAAAAAATTTATACAAATGGAAAAGAAATTATCTTAAAATATAAAGATGATAAACCATTTGAAGGCAATTTCGATGATACAATTGGACGTTACAATTCTATTTACCAAATGAAAAACGGGCAAATTGTAGATGAAGCAATTACAAAAGATAGCAAAACTTCAAAAATCATTGCAAAAGGTGATTATATAAATGGAAAGCCAAACAATGGAACTTTTTATAATTTTGATGGAAATAAGATAACAATTTCTACTTATAAAAATCAGAAAAGAGACGGAAAACAACAGATTTTTACAAATATTTGGGACGATAAGCCTAATGAAGAATTCGAAATGAAAAATGATTTGATGAATGGTTTTAGAAAGATATATTCGGGCAAAAATTCTGTTTTAACAAGTGAATATAGAAATGGAAAACCTTACCAAGGTACGATTGTAGAAAATAATATCCTATCAATTTATAAAAATGGAAACTTGACTCAAAAAGAAGAATATGACCAAAATTCAGATTATGTTAAAGTTGTTGAAACGTACGAAAACAATCAATTAAAAACGAAAACTTATAAAAACTTTTCAATCAAAGAAAAACCTCAAGGTTTTTACACTGGAATTTATCAAAATGATAAACCTTATGATGGATATTTCATCAATAAAATCATTTTGAACGAAATTCCTTTGGTTGATTATTACAAAAAAGGCGAACTGAAATATCAATACTCTTTCGATTTTTTGGAGCAATTGGATGATTATAAATTTTATGAATATAATCAAAAAAGTGTCTACAAAAATGGCAAAATTGTAGACGGTTTTGAGTTTTTCGATAACGAAGAAGGTTTTTTAATACGAATTGGATCCAAAAACGAAAAGGCAAATTATCTTGAATTAAATCTTTTTGGGATGCACGCTTTTAACCGATTATCATTTGATTATAATGGAAAAGAAATCGTGGTAAAAGATTTTGAAAAGCAAAATTCAATTAAACTAACCGAAAAAAATAATGGAATTCTTGCAGAAGTTTTTGATGAAAACGGAAAATTAATTGTCAATAATCAACAAAAAGAAGTACAAAAAGGCTCACCGAATTCTACTACAATTTATAAAGTAGAAAACAATCTGCTCAAAGAAGAAAATATATCCTCGGAGAGTTTGAATCCTTTAATCGAAAAGGTTTATAAAGAAGTTAATCCAATAATTATATTGATTTATTCTTCTGTTGCTTATAATCGAACGATGAAAATAGATGATTTGTTTAATCAACTTGCGGAAATTTTTAAATCAAATCATATTCAAAAACTTTATAGGCAAGAATCTTTCATAGAAGGTCCAAATAAAGTGCTTTCAAGTTTGAGATATAATAAAAATGGAAATCCTGATTGGGGCGTTAAAATTTCTGAAACGGAAAAAAAGTATTTGGTTGAATTTTATGAAGAAGGTAAAATAACTTTTACTAAAAAAGTAAATTCTTTGGATCAAGTTCAGGAAACTATTAATTCTCTTTATAAAAAATATGAAAAAGAGTAAACAAAGCCGCTCTTTGAGCGGCTTTATTATTCACTAAATTTATCTCCTCTGAATATTTTCACAGGATTCCCTCTTGCAATAGACGTTTGATTGTTCCATTTTTCTTGAACCAAGTCTTTCAATTTATTGGTTTCAAATTCTTGTAACTTCAATAACAAACGCGTTGTTGCAATTTTTTTGTTCTGATGTTGCGAACGCGAATCCATCGAAACAACAGAAATTCCACTTGATTGATGCGTTGCGCGAACAGCTGAATTTACTTTGTTTACATTTTGTCCTCCATTCCCAGAACTACGCATTGTTTGATAGACAATTTCATTTGGATTAATTGAATTTTCTTTCGGAATTTCTAATTCAAAACAACCAATAAACCAATTTTTGCGTTGATGAAATTTTCGGTACGGACTTTTACCAATCCATAAAATTGTTCCAATCCAAGGTTTCAAAAACGTGTTTAAATCATTTCCTTCAAGTTCTATAACCACAGACGAAAGTTGATTAAAATCTTTATCAATTTCTCTTTCGATTACGTCAAGCTTAATGTCTGATTTTGTACACGCTTCCGAAAATTTTTTAAAAACATTGGTCACCACAAAATTACATTCCGCTGGACCTCTACCCGATGTAAGTTGAATAATTTTTTTCATCATCATTTATTTATCCATTCGTACAATTTTAGGCGTAAAAGTTCCTAACACTTTCACTAATTCAGTTTGTAAATTCATCACTGTTTTGATATTTTTATACGCAAATGGTGCTTCATCTACACTTCCGCCAATCAGCTCAATTCCTGCATCTTTCAATTGTGAATTCATAAAGCTTTTCGTTATTGTTGATTTACATTTCGCACGCGACATTTTTCGTCCCGCACCATGCGAAGCCGAATTAATACTCAATTCATTTCCCAAGCCTTCGACAATGTAACCGTTTGCAGTCATTGAACCTGGAATAATTCCTAAAACTCCTTCACCAGCTGGCGTTGCACCTTTGCGATGAACAATTCGTTCCGTTCCTTCAACCATTTCTTTCCACGCAAAATTGTGATGATTTTCGATGTTGAAAACAATTCGCTTACCAATTGCTTTTGCAATTCTTCGGTGAATATCATCGTGACAAGCCTTGGCATAATCTCCTGCCAAATTCATCGCAGCCCAATATTCTTGCCCATCGTGCGTATCCAAATCCAACCAAGCCAAATGCTGAACTTGTTTCGGAAGCGGACATTGTTTCGCCGCCAAATATGTGTAATGTTTTGCAATATTTGCACCCAAACCACGCGAACCACTATGCGATAAAACAGCCAAATATTCACCTGGAATCAAGTTCCATTCTGGTTTTACATCGTCTAATTTTACAATCCCAAACTCAACAAAATGATTCCCTCCGCCCGAAGTCCCCAATTGTTGATAAGCTTTTGTTTTTAAACTTTTCAAAATTGGAATTTCATCAAAAATAGAACGTTCAAAAATTTCGTGATCTGATTTTAATTTATGCGTTTCATACATTCCAAATTTGGTATGATCTTGCAAAATCTGAATCAATTGATGCGATTTTCCTTTCAAAAAACTGGCTGGTAAATCGTAAACCGAAAGACTCATTCGACAACCAATATCCACACCAACTCCATACGGAATCACTGCATTATCCGTCGCCAAAACGCCACCAATCGGCAATCCATAACCTGAATGTGCATCTGGCATCAAAGCGCCTTTTACCGAAATCGGCAATTTCAATGCATCATACAATTGAAATTTTGCTTGTTCATCAATTTCATTTTCTCCAAAAATCGAAAAAGGCGAACGCGTCGTTTTCAATTCTTGTAATCTAACTTCAACTGGTTTTATCAAACCTTCTGCAACTTTTCCCCAAATTCCGTTACCTATGAACTTTTCTGGCTCAAGCAAAACTTCTTTCGCTTCGTTGAGAATCGTTTGTTTCTTTTCTTTTTTTCTATATCGATGAATTTGCCCAATAGCAATATTGATCGAATTATTTTTTGGAAAGCCTAATTTTATAAAGTCTTTTCCAGAGATTTTATTTCCCATAATTAATGTCTTTTAGATAGCTGATGTTCTTGTTCTATCAGCATTTCAGCGATTTCTATCGCCGAATTTTTGTTGTTAAAAAATTTCCTTTTCGTAAAAGGATTTTTAAATTTTGGTTTTCGCTCATACGAATAACCTCCTCCAACTATTTTCTTTAAGAGGATTCCTTGATTTTTATACTTGTCAAAAAAGTGATCGATTTGCGCTTCTTCGCGCTTCAAATCAATATCAAGCGGTTTGTAATGCGTAATCATGTTTGGTTTGACAACCAATCGAAAACGCCACGGTTGCAGAAATTCATAAATTCCTTTGAAACGTTTTGTTTTTGGATCATATACCTGAATACATGCAAAATATCGACGTTCTTCATCATTCAAAATTGAATGCGGTCCTGAATATTCATAAGGTTGTAATTGTTTCAACTCTTGAATTCTCGGAACATAAATTCGCTTTCCGTTTCGTTTTCGTTTTTTTACAAACTTTCGTGTTTCTGCATATTGAGTAGTATTAATTTTCTTCAAGATTTGAGTAAAAAACTCAATCTCATTTTCCTTTTTAATATCGTCTCTCAACACAAATCGACGCTCAAAACCTTTTTGATACGGCTCTTTTAAAGGAACAAGCGGAATCGCTTTTTGCTCTTTAAAAATTTCTTTTCGACGTTTATATTTCTCTCTTACATTTTTTTCTTTTGCTGTTTTTACACTTCTTTTCCTCGCTCTTTTTGTTCGTAAACGAGCTGAAAAGAAAATTGAATCTTCCATAACATGGATTATTTGATTGCAAATAATTGTTTTGAAATAATTAGCGTTAATTATTTCTTCTTCGGAAGTTTTTAAGAAGTTATTCTGGATCTAGAATAGAATAATAAAAGAAAAAGCCCGAAGAATCCTCCGAGCTTTTGATATAATAAGTAAATTATTTACGATTTATAAGCACGAAGAATGCTCATTGCAAAATCTGTTGCAATAGCTGAAAACTGATATGTCGTTTCTTTGAACATTTTATTTCTTCGTTATTAAATTGTTATACGTTATGATTTTTATCAGTGCAAATTTAAGTCAATAAAATTCACATTTCCAAATCGTTTGCGATATTTCACTAAAAATAGGGAGAAAAATATTATTGATTTGCAGCATTCATAGTGTCATACAACGAATAAACTTTTAGATTTTTAATTGTATTTTTTCCAGTAATAATTCGCGATTCATTCGGAATTAAATCAAAGAAATTATCATCAAAATGATTTTTTTCATCCAATAAATAAACATCTTTCGCTAAAACATTTGTCGAAATTTCAAATTGATTATGATTAATCTTTTTAATTTTAATTGTTGGTTTTGTTAAATCTAAATCTTTCGGTTTTTCGAAGAAATAATTTCTCGAATATTTTTCTCCATTTGATTCAAATTCAATTTGAAGAAAAGCTTTAGTTGAAGAGGTTCCTTTTAAAATTTCATTAGTTAATTCCGATATTTTAGTAGAAGAATTAGACGAAATCGTTACATCTTTATCATTAGTCCAATGTTGGTTTCCATTAAAATCAATTACAGAAAACTTTGCTTTTCCTTTCAAATCTTTCAATAAGTCATTTACGATATAAATTTTGTACACATTTTCTTCTTTTTCTACTGAAATCAACACATTTTCGAAACTTCTTTTCACTTGATAATGTAACGCTTTCCAATTTCCTAATTTATCCAAAGACGACCACGAAGTTACTGGCCAAACGTCATTCAATTGCCAATACAAACTTCCCATATTATAAGGTTTTGCACGTCGATGTGCTTCAATTGCCAACTGAATTCCGCGTGCTTGTAACAATTGAGAAACGTAGTTATACTGCACAAAATCGGTCGGAACAACATAATCTCGCTGCATATATTCGTTGATTGTTTCCCAACCTTTTGGATGTTTTTGATGCGCTAAAATTATTGCAGAATTTTTACTCAATGTATCTTTTTCAGAAAACATTGATTTCACCGTTTTCAACGTTGGCATTCCTTGAAAACCATATTCAGAAGCAAAACGTGGAACTTTTTTTTCATACGTTTCAAACGGTTCCATTCCCCACCAAACGCCCCAATAATGCGAATCTCCTTGCGTCAAACTTTCTTTTCTTCGCCAACCAATCGAAGGTGAAGACGGCCAATAGCGATTCTCTGATTTTGGTAAAATCGAATCTAAAACATTCGGAATAATATAATGAAAAGTCGTTTGATAATCTTTCCAAATACTCAACGAATCTTGTTTCGACCAGCCCATTTGTTTCTGATATCCCCAATTTTTCCACGCTTCATCAATTTCATTATTTCCACACCAAAGCGCAATAGAAGTATGATTTTTTAGGCGATTCACTTGATCAATTGTTTCTTGTTTTACATTGTGAAGAAAATCTTGATCGCCAGGATAAAAAGCACAAGCGTACATAAAATCTTGCCAAACCAACAAACCTTTTTCGTCGCATAATTCATAAAAATAATCGTCCTCATAAATTCCACCACCCCAAATACGAATCATATTCATATTGGCTTCAACCGAACTATTTATCAACTTTTCATAATCATTTTTTGAAACTCGTGAAACAAAATTATCTTGCGGAATATAATTTGCACCTTTTATATAAGTTGGAACCCTATTCACTTTAAAATAAAACCTAGAGCCAACTTCGTCTTTTTCTTGTACCAATTCTATCGTAC
Source organism: Empedobacter sp. UBA5987 (assembly GCF_002429865.1). NCBI lineage: Bacteria > Pseudomonadati > Bacteroidota > Flavobacteriia > Flavobacteriales > Weeksellaceae > Empedobacter > Empedobacter sp. UBA5987. The sequence continues at coordinate 18,782 of NZ_DJBB01000055.1, read as the reverse complement.
GTAAACCAAATTTTAAATACTTAAATATCTGTTCATTCCCTTGTTTAATTTTGAATTGATAATCGTATAAATACTGTTCGCCCATTCCATTTGGCCACCATAATTTTGGATTGTGAATCGTTTCATCAATCGAAAAATGATTAATTCCTTTGGTTAATTTTTGAGTGATTATTTTCTGATTAAAATTAATTTCTACAGCTGTATTTTGTTCCGATTGGATAATAAATTTAAACTTTACTTTCGCTTGATTTTTATCCAATTTGACAATTTCATAAGACAAGTCATTCAGTTTTAAATTATTCCAAGAAATAAGTTCAATTGGTTTATAAATCGCAACCGTTACCAATCTTGGACCCCAATCCCAACCATACTGATATTGCGCTTTTCGAGTAAAAACACGCTCACCTTCTGGTAATTTATATGGAAGAAGATTTGCTAATCGTTTTCCTTCATTAGGCGACGATTTGAATTGTATTTCGAGCAAATTATTTTTATCTTTCAGTAAATCTTTGACCGAAACTTCCCAAATTCGAAACATATTATTCGCATCCAGAATTAATTTTCCGTTCAGAAAAACTTTTGCATATGTATCCAATCCATTAAATTTTAACTGAATATTTTGCGCTTTTCGTTCGGCTTCAGTCAAATCAAAAGAAGTTTTGTAGTTCCAATCTTCGTTTTCTACCCATTGCACTTTTGCATCATTAACGTCTTTGTAAGGATTTGGAATAATATTATTTAACATCAAATCGGTATGAACAGAACCAGGAATCTCAGCTTTCAGCCATTTTGAATCTCCTTTTTGTTGAAAGGTCCAATTCTCTAAATTCAAATTTCGAGTCGATTGAGCAGAAAGTTGAATAAATGTAAAAAAAGTAATAACAAAAAATAGTAATCTCCTCATTTTGTGCTGATTTTCATAAGGATAAAATTAGGTTTAAAATTCATATAAACACAAAAGAGATTATTAAAAACAATTTCTTTTGTTGAATACATAATATAGGCTTCGTTAATTATGGGAATAATGAATATGCTAAACTTAGGTTGACTCGGCTATATTTGAATTTCAGAAAAAAGCAACTGATTATTCAACCGATTTGTACAATCAAGATCAAGCGGAAACTACAAAAAAATGGAAATGATTCTTCTATCAATTTAAAACAAGTTATGCGAGAAGAAAATTTAATGGATAATGATTTTGAAAGTGCTAAATTTAGAATTCAAGAATTACATTCAAACTTTTTCAAAACGCTAAACGAGCATTCTAAGCAAAAACTAACACCTCTTAATTTGAAATATTGTTCGTATATCTATCTTGGTTTAGACACCAAACAAATTGCAACTCTTCTTAATATTGAACCAAAAAGTGTACGAATAACAAAGTATCGTTTGAAACAAAAATTTGGTCTAGTAAAAGAAGATGAATTATATACTTTTTTTCATCGGATAATTGCCTAGATTTATTTTTTAGTAAAAAACACACTTCAACTCTCGTTAATTTATTAAAATATAATTCATAATATTTTTCAAAATACTTGCAGTCTGCACGGAAAAGATTATTTTTGCCTATTCGACAAATAGAATATGAAAAATATCCGTAATTTCTGTATTATCGCCCATATTGACCATGGTAAAAGTACCTTGGCCGATCGTTTATTGCAAGTAACAAACACGATTTCTGATCGTGAGTTACAAAATCAAACTTTAGACGATATGGATTTGGAACGCGAACGCGGAATCACAATTAAATCGCACGCCATCCAAATGGAATATGAAAAAGATGGTGAAAAATATATTTTAAATTTAATTGACACTCCTGGTCACGTGGATTTTTCTTACGAGGTTTCTCGTTCGATTGCCGCTTGTGAAGGAGCTTTGTTAATTGTAGATGCTGCACAAAGTATACAAGCACAAACCATTTCTAACCTTTATTTGGCTTTAGAAAATGATTTGGAAATCATTCCAGTTTTGAACAAAATCGATTTACCTTCTGCAAATCCAGAAGAAGTAACAGACGATATTGTTGATTTGATTGGTTGTGATCCCGAAGATGTTTTGCGTGTAAGTGGAAAAACAGGTGAAGGTGTGTTAGAATTGTTACACACAATTATCGAGAAAGTTCCTGCACCAGTTGGTGATCCAGATGCACCGTTACAAGCCTTGATTTTTGACTCTGTTTATAATCCTTTCCGAGGAATTGAAGCTTTTTACAAAGTGGTAAATGGAGAAATCAAAAAAGGAGATCAAGTAAAATTCATGGCTACCAACAAAAAATATGGTGCCGATGAAATTGGAACATTAAAACTGAATCAAGTTGAGAAGAAAGTCATTAAAACTGGAGATGTAGGTTATATTATTTCTGGAATTAAAGAAGCTTCTGAGGTAAAAGTTGGAGATACAATTACATTAGTTGAAAATCCTGCAAGCGAAGCTATTGATGGTTTCGAGGAAGTAAAACCAATGGTTTTCGCTGGTATTTATCCGGTTGACACAGAAGATTACGAAGATTTGCGTGCTTCTATCGAAAAGTTACGTTTGAATGATGCTTCATTAACTTTTGAAGCTGAATCTTCTGCTGCTTTAGGTTTCGGTTTCCGTTGTGGATTCTTAGGAATGTTACACTTAGAAATTATTCAGGAGCGTTTAGAACGTGAGTTCAACATGACGGTAATTACAACTGTTCCTAACGTTTCGTATGAAGCGTACTTGGAAAAAGATCCAGAAAAAATGATTCCGGTTCATAATCCATCTGAATTACCAGATCCATCAGGATTAAATCGTGTTGAAGAACCATATATTCGAGCAGCAATCATTACAAAATCTGAATTCGTAGGTCCTGTAATGAGTTTATGTATTGAGAAACGTGGTGAATTACAATCTCAAAACTATTTAACTCAACATAGAGTAGAAATGATTTTCAATATGCCTTTGGCTGAAGTTGTTTTCGATTTTTATGATCGATTAAAATCTATTTCAAAAGGATATGCATCGTTTGATTATGCACCTTCTGGAATGAAAGCTTCAAAATTGGTAAAAGTTGACATCATGATTAACGGTGAAGTTGTAGATGCTTTATCTGCCTTAATTCACGTTGATAATGCCTACAATATTGGAAAGAAAATGTGTGAAAAATTACGCGAATTAATTCCTCGTCAACAGTTTGATATTCCAATTCAAGCCGCGATTGGTGCAAAAATTATTGCGCGTGAAACAATCAAAGCATTACGTAAAGACGTTACTGCAAAATGTTATGGTGGTGATATTTCTCGTAAACGTAAGTTATTAGAAAAACAAAAAGCTGGTAAGAAGAAAATGCGTCAAATTGGACGTGTAGAAGTTCCCCAATCTGCATTCTTAGCTGTTTTGAAATTGAATGATTAAAATTCTTTTTATATACCAAAAGCCGTTCTAATGAACGGCTTTTTTTGTAACAATTGGTAAAATATTTATACTAATAAATTAAGCATCAACATTATGAAAAATTTATTAAAATTAGAACAATTAGCAATTTTAATTGTAACGCTAATCATCTATTATAAACTTGATTATTCCTGGTTTTTGTTTGCAATTCTTTTTCTTGCTCCCGATATTTTTATGTTAGGTTATCTTTTTGGAAATAAGATTGGCGCAATATCTTATAATTTTATTCATAATTATTTTACGACAATTTCATTGATTCTCATTGGTTATTTTTTACACATTGAATGGTGTTTAATGATTGGATTAATTTTTTTCGCTCATATTGCGTTAGATCGTTTTTTAGGATTTGGTCTCAAAAAATATGATGGTTTCAAATCCACTCATTTAGATAATTTATAACATCACAACCTCATCTGTTGAACCTTTTTCTAAAATTTCTAAAATACTTCGCATCGTAATTTCTGAAATTTGTTCCAACGCTTCTTGTGTAAAAAAAGCTTGATGCGCAGTTACCAAAACATTTGGAAAACTCATCAATCGCTGAATCATGTCATCCTGAATAATTTCTGCTGATAAATCTTTGAAGAATAATTTTTCTTCTTGTTCATAAACATCAATTCCCAAATAACCAATTTTATGATTTTTTAAAGCTTCAATCGCTTCATGTGTATTGATTAATCCACCTCTACTCGTATTAATAATCGTTACGCCATCTTTCATCATCGCAATCGTTTCTTGATTAATCATGTAATGATTTTCTGGCGTCAGCGGACAATGCAACGAAATAATATCTGAAGTTTTAAACAACTTATCCAGCTCAACATATTCCACGCCATTATTCATCAATTCTTGATCTGGATACAAATCATAAGCAATAATCTTACATCCAAAACCTTTCGCAATATTGATAAAAGCCTTTCCTATTTTTCCTGTTCCAACAATTCCAATCGTCTTCTGAAAAAGATTAAAACCAAGTAAACCGTTCAATGCAAAATTTTGTTCACGAACACGATTATAAGCTTTATGTGTTTTTCGATTCAATGTTAACAACATCGCCATTGTATGTTCAGCAACAGCCTCGGGAGAATATGCAGGAACACGACAAATTTTAATTCCAAATTCTTTCGCAGCTTCCAAATCGACATTATTAAAACCAGCACATCTCAATGCAATAATTTTAACGCCTTTTTTTGCTAAAACTTCAATGACTTGTCGGTTCACTTTATCATTCACAAACACACAAACAGCGTGTTCATCTTCAATCGCGTTTACGATATGCGGACCTAAATGTGTTTCATAAAAATTAAGTTCAAAACCGTAATTTTTATTTTCAGCCTCAAAAAAAGTTTTGTCATAAGGCTTAGACGAAAAGAAAGCTATTTTCATTGAATTATTTTTAACTAATTTATGTTTTTAATTAATTGTAAATTAGTTTATACTTGATTATTATAAAGTTTTAAATCATTCAAAATTAATTCATCCACTATTTTTGATATTTTACTAAAAGCTATAAGCTGATGAATAAAAATATCTAACTTCGTGAAAATTCAAATTCACACATGAAAAATATACTTTTATCAACGATTACATTAGCTTCTTTTACAGCTTTTGGACAAAATATTTCGAATCAAGCTATTGATAAAGTCACAGAAAATGCAATGAAAGCATTTGATGTTCCTGGAATGTCTATTGCGGTTATCAAAGATGGAACAATTGTACATTCGAAAGGTTATGGCGTAAAATCTCTTAAAACGGGAGAAAAAGTTCAGTCGAATACAAATTTTGGAATTGCTTCTAACTCTAAAGCTTTTACAGCAGCTGCTTTGGCGATTTTGGTTGATGAAGGAAAAATAAAGTGGGATGATAAAGTGATTACGCACATTCCAGAATTTAAGATGTACAACGGTTATGTAACCAAAGAGTTTACAATTCGTGATTTATTAACGCATCGAAGTGGATTAGGTTTGGGTGCTGGAGATTTGATGGTTTGGCCTGATGGACACAATTTCACTCCAAAAGATATTATTTCTAATATTCAATATTTAAAACCTGTTTCAGATTTTCGTGTAAAATATGATTATGATAATTTATTATACATTATTGCAGGAGTTGTGATTGAAAGAGTTTCGGGGCTGTCTTGGACAGATTTTGTAACAAAAAGATTGTTGGAACCAATTGGAATGACGAATACTGCAGCGAATTGGCATTTGCTAAAAGACAAGAAAAATGCAATTGATCCGCACGTTCCAATTGACGGAAAATTACAAGTGATTGATCGTTATACGAACACCATTTTTGATGCAGCTGCAGGAATTTATTCAAATGTTGATGATATTGCAAAATGGTTGCAATTCAATTTGGATAAAGGAAAAGTGAACGGAAAACAAATTATTTCTGAAAAACAAATGAACGAAATGATTACGCCACAAACTTTACAACCAAATCGCACAACTCCGCCTTATAATTCATTATTCAAAGCTTATGGTTTGGGATGGCAATTGCAGGATATGAACGGAAAATTAGAAGTTTCGCATACAGGAGGATTGGAAGGAATTGTAACACAAACGATGTTTTATCCTCAAGAAAAATTAGGAATTGTGATTTTGACTAACCAACAATCAGGTGCGGCTTTCCGAGCAATTTCGAATACAATCAAAGATTTTTACTTAAAAAATCCATCTACAGATTGGGTAAAAACGTATGATGATATGATGAAGAAAAATGTGGAAGAAGCCGATGTTATTACCGATGAAGTTTGGAAAACAGTTGAAGCAAATCAAAAAAATAAAGCTATCAAATTTGATTCAAAAAGCGTAATTGGAACGTATAAAGACAATTGGTTTGGTGATGTTGTGATTTATGAAAAAAAAGGAAAAATAATTTTCGAATCGAAACGTTCACCTCAATTAACTGGTGAAATGTTATTTTACAAAGACAATACGTTTGCGGTAAAATGGTACAATCGTTATTTCCATGCAGACGCTTTTGTTTATGCAGAAATGAAAGATGGAAAAATGACAGGTTTCAAAATGAGAGCCATTTCTCCGTTAACAGATTTCAGTTACGATTTCCAAGATTTAGATTTTACGAGAAAATAAATTTTAATAAATACTAATCAATTACGAAGTTCGAAATTCGAACTTCGTTTTTTCTATTAAAAATGAAATTCAAAGGTTACGCATATGGGCTAATATCGTCCATATCTTATGGATTAATTCCATTATTTATCCTTCCTATAAAACAAGCAAATTTTTCGATGGATACCACATTATTCTATCGATTCTTTTTTTCTGCATTGATTGTCGGAACATATTTATTCATCAAAAAACAATCATTCAAAATAGATGTGAAACAGATTCCATTTTTAATCATTTTAGGATTATTGTACGGAATCTCAGCGGATGCCTTATTTTTAGGTTATGATTATTTAACTCCTGGAATTGCCTCCACATTATTATTCGTTTATCCGTTGATTGTTGCCATCATAATGGCTGTTTTCTTCAAAGAAAGAATTACAATTTCAACTATTGTAGCCATTGTTTTTGTACTGGCTGGTGTAATTTTACTAAGTTTCAAAGAAGGAAAATTCGAGCTAAATCCAATCGGATTAGGAATTGTTTTTATCAGTGCTTTGGGTTACGGATTATATATTGTGACAGTCAACAAATCGAAAGTACGAGATATAAAAGGCTTTACATTAAGCTTTTATTCGTTTCTATTTACAACGATTTATTACGCAACAAAATGATTATTCACAAAGAATCCTTCATTTTACCATCATTAGAATTAACCTTCAACTTTTTTATATTTGCGTTTGTTACGACAGTTGTTTCGAGCATCGCTTTGATTTATGCAATTAAAAACATTGGTTCTACAGCCACTTCTATTCTTGGCGCATCAGAACCTGTGGTTGCCGTTGCTGTAAGTGTTATGATCTTTGGTGAAGATTTTTCGTTGAGTTTGGCTTTAGGAATTTTTATGATTATTCTAGGCGTGACTCTGAATGTAATTGGTGATGCATATCAACAAAAAAGATTGAAGTAATTGTAAATCCTATTTTTAACTTTGCATCAATGAAACAGAAATTTAATCCTGAAGGTTGGAATCGTATAGAGCATTTTAATATGTTCTCGAAAATGGATAATCCGTATGTCGGAGTTGTTGCGGAGGTTGAATGTTCTAAAGCGTACAAATTTGCCAAAGCAAATAAATTGTCTTTTTTCGCAGTCTATTTACATTGCTCGATGTTGGCAGAAAATAAGATTAATGAGTTTAAATATCGCATCGAAGATGATGAAATTTTTGTGTACGATCATTTAGATTGCGGAACAACAATTGGTAGAAAAGACGGAACTTTTGGTTTTGCGTTGATGAATTTTACCGAAGATTTTAATGCATTTAACGCACAACTTCAAGAGCAAATACAAAGTGTAGAAAATTCGGTTGGTTTGCACATCAAAAATGAAGAAATTACCATTGGCTTGGTTCGTCATTCTACGTTTCCATGGTCGAGATTTACGGGATTAGTGCAACCAAGTAACTTTGGAACAGGAGAATCTATTCCGCGAATTATTTTTGGAAAAGCGTATACGCAAAACGATAAAATGTATATGCCTGTTTCGGTTGAGGCGAATCATGGTTTTGTAGATGGTTTTCATTTGGCAAATTATCTGCAAGAATTTGAAAAAGAATTAGGTAAATATTAGAAATAGTAAAAACGAATTTCGAGTTTCGAAATTCGTTTTTTTATTTTACATCATTAGGATGAATAAACGGTTCTTGTTCTGGAATTTCCTCATATTGAATAGGAAAATATTTTTTATCTTCTTCTAAAACAAAATCATCCGTATAATTATAAAAATGCTCCAACTTTCTTAATTGATACTTTCCTTCTTCATCTTTATGAAATCGAAAAGCGTAACCTTTTATTTCACAGCAGAATATTATTTTTTCTTTATCTAAAGGGATATAATTTAAATTTGAGATATCGATATATTCATCTAATACTTCATTTTTATCTAAAAGAATAGTATAATCTGTATTTTGAATAGTAATTGGTAATGTATAATAATTCCCTATTGAACAATCTTGTCCAGTCGAAGAAATATATAAATAAAATTTTTCTTTTGCGAAAAAGAGAGAGATTGTTCTAATTGGTATATGATTACTTTTTGTAATATCAATAGCTTGTTCAATAACTTCATTTACATTCTCATCTTTAAAAACTGAATCTGCTTTTATTTCATTCTTCTTTTCCCAACCTTTAGCAGATTGACTGCTCGGTTGCTCACATTGAACAAAAAGAATGAATAAGAGTAAAAAATATAAATTCTTCATACAAGTGTTTTAATTAAAGATAATCAATTCACTGCAACTTTTTTATTTAGTTTTTTTGACCAAGAAAAAATATAAATCGTTCCGATAATTGAAGGCACAATCCAAAAATAAATATTATCTCCAAATCCAGCGCCTGCAACCAAAAACGCTGTTACTGAAGCGATATAAGCACCAACCATTTTTCCAACATGATTCATTGTCCATTTTTTATAATTCTCTGTATTCTTGTAAAAAACAAAATCTCGATAAGACATAAATCCTCCTAAAAACCCAAAAATTAAATACAATAATCCAATTGCATTGCTTTTGAAAAGTGGAAGTAATCCAAAAACAATCATCACAATAGATGTGATAAACATTGCTCCAGAAATGATTTTATCCAAATTATTAGAATAATTTTTACGCTTATAATTTAGAATTCTATTTCCAATCAAAATCATATAAATCGTGAAAATACCAATCATTAAAAGAAAAGAATTGTGGTGATTTGGAAAAGCACAAATAATTAACGAAAGAACAGAACTGACTAACATACCAATCGAAAATATTTTTCCCACTTTTTTGTGTGTCGAATTTCCTTTTTTTATAATCATAACAGCTGTACCAGCAACTAAACCAATTCCTCCAAAAAAAGCGTGAATGTAAATAATGATTTTGACTAAATTTTCCATAATGTGTTTATTTATTATGGAATAAAATTAAGTGAAGTCTTTTTTAATTTTAAAAATTATTAACCGAATTGTCGAATTTTACGGATGAATTGTATTACTCTTTTGTTTTCACTGTTTCTATAGCATCATTCATCAAATCAAACTCGTAGCCTTTGTACGCTAAATATGCTTTTACTTTGTTTATTTTCTTGAAAGATTCGCGCTCAGAAGCTAATAAATTGAACTTTTTCTGCGTTAAATACAATAAATTATTCCAATATTTATCCAAATCAATTTCTTCTTTAAATGCTTTTTCGATTAATTTTTGGTCAATTTGACGCATTTTTAATTCTTGACGAAGACGATTTCTTCCCCACATTTTTTGATTGACTTTTCCTCGAACAAAATTATGAACAAATCGTTCTTCATTCAGGAATCCGTAATGAATTAGCTTAAAAATAATCTCATCTTTCGCTTCTGGAATCAAATCAAAATCGCGTAGTTTTTTTTCCACTTCCCAATGACAACGATCTTGATAAAGACAATATTTTGCCATTTTATCTTTGATTTCATCAATCGTATAAATCTTTTTTGGGTTGTCTTTAGAGAAATTCATGCAACAAAGTTAAGATTTTAATAAGAAAATTGTTTGATTAACTTGATGAGGATCCTGAAAAAAGTTCAGGATTAATCAACAAAAAAACTGAATCATTTCTGATTCAGTTTTTATATTATTTATTTTAAATAGTTAAAAGAAAAATATGAATTTCTCAATTCTAATTTCTCAAATCTCGATACTATTTTTATTAAGCTTTTTGTAATTCTGCAATATATGCTGTTGGATTCTCAGCATTGAAAACTGCCGAACCAGCAACTAAAGCGTCTGCACCAGCTTCTACCAATTTTGATGCATTTTGTACTCCAACTCCTCCATCAATTTCGATGATAACATTTGCATTAGCTTCTGTAATCATTTTTTTTAATTTTGATACTTTGTTGTATGTATTCTCAATGAATTTTTGACCTCCAAAACCAGGATTAACACTCATGATTAGAACTAAATCTAAATCGTTAATCACATCTTCTAAAACAGATACTGGTGTATGCGGATTAAGCGCCACTCCTGCTTTCATTCCTTCTGCTTTTATAGCCTGAATTGTACGATGTAAATGTGTACACGCTTCGTAATGTACCGTTAAAATATCTGCGCCAACTTGTTTGAAAGTTGAGATGTAACGATCTGGATCAACAATCATTAAATGTACATCTAAAACTTTATCTGTTAACGAATTTATTTTCTCAATAATTGGCATTCCGTAAGAGATATTCGGAACAAAAACGCCGTCCATTACATCTAAATGAAACCATTCGGCTTGAGAATTATTAACCATTTCGATGTCTTTTGCTAAATTTCCGAAATCGGCTGCTAAAATTGATGGTGCTACTATTGGCATAATCTTATTTGTTGTTTGTTTGTATTTTGTGGTGCAAAGGTAATGAAATAAAAAAATCGTTGAAAACTCAACGATTTATATTTTTTAGAAATTATAACCAACTCGAAAGCCTAAATCTAAGGCAACTCCTGTATTTGTACTTTTTACTTCTGATGTTGTATAATTATCAAAATCATAGTTTGTATATGTTTCTTGATAAAGAGAAAGTCCTAATCCTGTATAAAACTCATAAAAAAAGTTTTGAGCAAAAGAACGTTTAAATCCATAATTGAACGTAATAGAACCTTGTGGATTAACACCTAAATTATCACTATTAGAAATTGTTAACCAATCTGGCGTATAAGTTCCTTTTACAGCAATATAATTCCCAGAATTATTTTTGGTATTTTTTCCTTTGTCAATTCTTCGGTCAAAATTATAATAATAACGTCCTTCTAAAGCTATATTTGTTGTCAAAATATACTCAAAATCACTCCCATAAAAATCGCTATAACTGTATTTAAAACCTCCCAAATAGTCTAAAGATCCAACAGCCGTAAAATTTTCGGATAAAGCTTTTTCATATTGAATTCCGATTCCAATAAAACTAACGTTTGCATTAAACAAATCTGTTGCTTTTTCTTGAGCAAATAGAGAAGATGATAATAAGAAAGTAAATAATAGTTTTTTCATTTTCAGTGTTAATTAATACAATACGAATATAACAGAAAAAATGATTCAGCAAAATTATTTTTAATCCAAGAAAACTCTATTATCAATAAAGTTATAAGGTTCTTCGTCTTTTAATTCTTCGTTGATGATAAAATGAATCGAATCTTTTGACATAAAAATATAAGTGTAAATATCTGCCATTTCATCAGAATCTCTAAACTCGTAATATTCATCACCAATTGTACACCAAACGCCTTCGTCTTCAGAAAAAGTTACACGATCATCACTATAAATCGTTTTAAAGTTAACTGTCATTGTACCGTCAACTTTTCTATTGACCATCCAACTATTTGTTTCACCTTTAAAAAATTTTCCATGATCAGTTCCAGACCAAATTCCAACGAATCTGTCATCTACATCCATAGATTTTATAAATTCTTTAATTTGTTTTTGATCTGTTTTATTCATCATAATTTCTATATTAAAATTAGCTTAAAAGTAGCCAATCTATACTTCTTCTCATCTCAAAAAGACTTAATTTGCAGCTCGGGATAAAAAAACAAATTTATGGAAAATAATATGCTTAATCAACATCCAGCAGATATTGCCGAACAATTAACTGCACTGAACGTAAAAGAAAGAAACATCGCTTTTTACTCGCTTTTGAATGATGATAAAGTTGAAGTATTCTCCTATTTTGAACCCGATATTCAGTACGAAATTGTAAAAAGTTTGACGGACGAAGATTTAGCCGAGGTTTTGAACAATCTTGATCCTGATGACCGAACAGAACTTTTTGAAAATTTCCCAGATCAATTAATCAAACATTCCATTAATCTTTTAAATCCTGAAGAACGTGCTACAGCACTGAATTTGATTGGATACAAAGAAGATTCGATTGCGCGTTTGATGACGCCAAATTATATTCAGGTAAAAGAACATTATACGGTAAAACAAGTTTTGGCGCACATCAAAAAATATGGAAAAAAAGCGGAAACGTTGACGTATATTTTTATTGTGGATGGAAAAAATAGATTGATTGATGATTTAAAAATTGGCGAAATTCTTTTGGCTGATGAAGACACGAAAGTAGAAAATTTGATCGATCATAATTTTGTTTCAATCAAGACGACGACTCCTTTAGAAGATGCGTTAGAAGTTTTTGATAAATACGATCGTTCTGCTATGCCAATTGTGACAGAAAATGATGTTTTGGTCGGAATTGTAACCTTCGACGACATCTTGGATCGAATGAAAATGCGTGATACAGAAGATATTCAGAAATTCGGAGGAATGGAAGAATTGGATGTTTCGTATACTAAAACACCTATTGCGGAATTAATCAAAAAGCGCGCAGGTTGGCTGGTTATCTTATTTATTGGCGAAATGTTTACGGCTTCTGCAATGAGTTATTATGACCAGGAAATCGAAAAAGCGGTTGTGTTGGCTTTATTTGTTCCATTGATTATTTCGAGTGGCGGAAATTCTGGTTCTCAAGCGGCTTCACTGATTATTCGTGCGATGGCTTTGGGCGAATTAAAGCTAAAAGATTGGTGGTATGTAATGAAAAAAGAATTTGCTTCGGGATTAATCTTAGGTGCAATTCTAGGATTTGTTGGTTTTATCAGAATCTTAATTTGGCAAAAAACTGGAATTTATAGTTATGGAGAGTATTGGTTGTATATAGCTTTAACAGTCGCTTTATCTTTAATTGTTATTGTTTTATGGGGAACACTTTCAGGATCTTTAGTTCCATTTATTTTGAGAAAAATTGGATTTGATCCCGCAACAGCATCCTCGCCTTTCGTTGCTACTTTGGTTGACGTTTCAGGATTGATTATCTACTTTACAATTGCTGCAATTTTACTAAGCGGGAAATTATTATAATGAAAAACTCCAACTAAATTTAGTTGGAGTTTTTTATTTTTATCGTCCGATATATGTTTTCAAAATCTTAGATCTTGAAGTATGTTTTAAACGACGAATTGCTTTTTCTTTAATTTGACGAACACGTTCTCTTGTTAAATCAAACGTTTCTCCAATTTCTTCTAACGTCATTGGATGTTGACCGTTTAATCCGAAGTATAAACGAATTAAATCAGCTTCACGAGGCGTTAATGTTTGTAATGCACGCTCAATCTCTACACGTAAAGATTCTATCATCAACTGTACATCTGGAGATGGAGATTCACCAATGTTTAATACATCGTATAAGTTAGAATCTTCTCCTTCTACTAATGGTGCATCCATTGAGACGTGGCGACCAGAGTTTTTCATCGACTCTTTTACATCACCTTCAGACATATCCAAAACTTCAGAAATTTCTTCTGCAGATGGAGCACGTTCATGTTCTTGCTCTAATAAAGCATAGGCTTTATTAATTTTATTGATCGATCCAATTTTATTTAATGGTAAACGTACAATACGAGATTGCTCTGCTAATGCTTGTAAGATAGATTGACGAATCCACCAAACTGCATACGAGATAAATTTGAAACCACGTGTTTCGTCAAAACGTTGTGCAGCTTTAATCAAACCTAAATTTCCTTCATTAATTAAATCTGGTAAACTTAAACCTTGATTTTGATATTGTTTCGCAACAGATACCACGAAACGTAAGTTTGCTTTTGTTAATTTTTCTAAGGCAACACGATCTCCTGCTTTGATACGTTGTGCTAACTCTACTTCCTCCTCCGCTGTAATCAAATCTACTTTACCAATCTCTTGTAAGTATTTATCCAACGACGCAGTTTCACGATTTGTTACCTGCTTTGTAATTTTAAGCTGTCTCATTTAACTAAAACCCTCCTATTATTAATGATTATTATCGATTTCTTTTGGCATTTTATCAACACCACTATATATGTATACGCAGATAACTGAAAAAGGTTACAAAATATTGTAAAATATTTCAGAATTAATGTCTTAAAACTTCGTAAATCATTTGTGCAGAGAGTTTCGCTGTCGAGTTATCAACATCAAAAAGCGAATTATATTCAACCAAATCAAAGATTTTCACTTTGTTTGAGTTTATCAAAACCTTCAAAATATATTTAACCTGAAAAGGAGTCAAACCATTAATTGTCGTTGCACTTACACCTGGCGCATAAGCTGCATCAAAAACATCCATATCCAACGAAACATAAAGCGCATCAAATTGTTGAACAATCGTTTTCAAATCGTCTAACACTTTATTCAAATTGAAATGAACTTCATCTGCTAAAATATAATTAGCGCCTAAATTTTCTGCACGTTGAAATAAAGCTTTCGTATTTCCTAATTCTTGAATACCGATTGGAATATAATTGAAAGCTATTTCATTTTCTTCGCAGTACTTAGCCATTTCGTAAAAAGGCGTTCCAGAAGTTGATTGTGGATTTGGCGTTCTCAAATCAAAATGTGCATCAAGATTGATAATTCCAATATTTTTGTATGATTTTGCTAAAGCCAAGAAATCTCCTAAAGCCGTTTCGTGTCCTCCTCCAATTATAATTGGAAAATGATTTTGTCGAATGATTCTATCAACTTGATTAATTTGTTCTTCTCGCGCAGATTCTAGATTCTTATCATCACAGTGAATATTTCCAGCATCGAAAATAAAATTAGTTTCAGAAAAATGCAAAGGTAAATTTGCTAAACTTTTTCGAATCAAATCTGGCGAATTTTTAGCACCAATTCGTCCTTTATTTCGTTCAACTCCTTCTTCTGAACAGAAACCTAAAAATATTTTTGGTTGAATTGATGATGATTTAAATTTTTCATAATCAGAAATTACTTGATGAATTCTTAGTCCTAATTCTCCGTCTTCTGAATCAATTCTTCCAGTCCAAATTTCTTGATTAAATGGTGTTTTTTGCATGATTAATAAAATTTAGGTAACGACAAATTATATTTTACAGTCACAATACGAATCGCCGCGATAATAGCTCCCGAAACGATGAAATTTATATTACGATCTAATCCAAAATTATCAAAAACCAAATAAGCTACACCACCTACAATACAGGCTGTTGCATAAATTTCTTGAACAAAAATAGTTGGT
This sequence comes from Empedobacter sp. UBA5987, assembly GCF_002429865.1. NCBI lineage: Bacteria > Pseudomonadati > Bacteroidota > Flavobacteriia > Flavobacteriales > Weeksellaceae > Empedobacter > Empedobacter sp. UBA5987. The sequence continues at coordinate 3,228 of NZ_DJBB01000055.1, read as the reverse complement.
GTTCTATTCATCAAAACATCTCTTAACATTCCTCCCATTACAGCGGTCATCATTCCCATCATCACAGAGATAAAATCATTTGCACCCAAAGAATGTGCTTTTTCTAAACCTACAATTGTAAATAAAGCTATTCCCAATGTATCAAAAAGCATTAATGTTATTCTTAATCGTGAAAAAAAATTGAAAAATAATCCTGCCAATAAAATACCAGCAAAAACTGCATAAATAACATTCATATCATTTATCCAAACCAAAGGATAACTATTCAAAAATAAATCGCGCAAAGTTCCTCCTCCGACTGCTGTAATAAAAGCAAAGCAAGCAATTCCAAACCAATCGTGTTTTTGTCTTTCATCTCCAGCTAAAGCACCAGAAATTGCAAACACAACCGTTCCAAATAATTCAAAAACGTATTGAATTTCCATCTATAAAAAATTAGTCCGCAAAGATACGAATCTATAAATTAATGACTTTTGAATTTCGGTAATGATAAATTGTATTTAATTGCAGCCAAACGAATTGCAACAATCACAGCTCCCGAAATAAAGAAATTGATGTTACGATCAAGTCCCAATTTCCATAAAATCATATAAATAACTGCACCACAAAGACATGCAAACGCATAAATTTCTTTCTTGAAAATAATAGGAACTTCGTTCAACATCATATCGCGAATAATGGATCCAAAAACCGCCGTAAACATTCCCATTACAGGTGCAATTACAGGATGAATTCCAAGATTTAGAGCTTTTTCTAAACCAACAATCGTAAACAAAGCAATTCCTAACGTATCAAAAAGCATAAATGTTTTACGAAGTTTCAACAGAGGTGTATAGAAAATTGCCGCTAAAATAACACCAATCCCTACCGCATAAATAAGATTAACATCCTTTATCCACATAATTTCAACGGAAAGTAAAATATCACGAATTGTACCACCTCCAATTGAAGTTAGGAAAGCAATAAAGGTTACACCAAACCAATCGTTACCAGATTTTTCATCTGCTGCTAAAGCGCCCGAAATTCCAAAAAAAAGTGTACCAAATAATTCGAAAAAATATTGAATCTCCATTTCTATTGTATTAAATCATATTGTGTTGTGCTCTGTCAAAAATAAACACTTTTCTTTTTTAACGATGTTTAAATATACAATCGAAAATAAAAAAAGACCAACACATTTGTTAGTCTTTTTGTTAATATTAATAATAATTTGTTTTTTCTAATTGCTTTTCATCAATCGGATCTTCATCCAAATAGCGTTCTAAACTATCATCCAACTCTTTCATCCAAGGTGTGTGATGTTTTTCTGCTTTCGTTTCGTCCATAACTGAGGTATAGGTTTTATCTCGATAAGTTAAAATATTTTCTTCTTTATCTTTTAACCAAGATTTGAACATATTAGCAACTTTATCCAAATCGAACATAGGATAATCAGTTAAATGAATTAAATCCTTCAAATAATCAGTTTGAAAATCAACATGATCATCAGCAGAAATCGATTGTTTTTCATAATCAACCCATTTCTGAATATCTTTTTGAATTTCTTCTTTTGAAGGTAAATTAATTCGTCCTAAAATATAATCACGTGCAAACCATGCTTGCGCATCAAACATATTAAATGTGTAATATTGATCCTGCATTCCCAAAAATAACAATTGAGCATTAACATCTGATATTACACCTTTATACATTCCTTCTGGATACAAACAGTTTTTTGTTTTTAAACGGAAATTATCTGGTAAAAACGGAAATTTGTGTTGATAACCTGTACACATAATTACTGCATCAAACTCTTTTGATGTTCCGTCTTTGAAAAATGCTTTCTTATCTTCAAAATGTGTCACTAAAGGCAATTCTTTTATCCCTTCGGGCCATTTACAATCAATCGGGTTTGTACGATAAGAAATTATGACCGATTTAGTTCCGTGTTTATAGCATTGTACCGCAATATCTTCTGCCGAATAACTACTACCAATCAATAAAATTTCTTTGCCTCTAAATGGATCAGCTCCGCGAAAATCATGCGCATGCATTACATTTCCTGTATAATTCTCGATACCTTTAAAATAAGGCATATTTGGTGTAGAAAAATGTCCAGTTCCGACAATTAAATAATCGAAATATTCTTCGAAAGTTTCATTTTTCTTTAAATCATCAAAAACAACGCGAAACTGTTTTTTATCCTCTACATAATCTACCCACCTTGCAACGGTATTAAACTGAATGTACTTTCGCGCATTACTTTGTTTAATTCTCCCTTCTATATAATCGAATAATACTTCTCTAGGTGGATAAGAAGATATTGTTTGACCAAAGTGTTCAGAAAATGTATAATCTGCAAATTCTAAGCATTCTTTTGGTCCATTCGACCATAAATATTTATACATACTGCCATGCAATGGCTCTCCGTATTTACCTACTCCTGTACGCCAAGTGTAGTTCCACATTCCTCCCCAGTTGTCTTGCTTCTCAAAACATTTAATTTCTGGAATTTTGTTACCTTTTTTCTCTTCTGACTCAAATGCTCTTAACATTGCCAAACCACTTGGTCCAGCCCCGATAATGCCTACTTTTAAACTCATGAATTGTTTTTAATTAAACTTATATGAACTACTCAACTATCTCTCGATAGTAATTGATTTTTATGTCTGAAACGACCTGATATAGAAACTAACTTCTATAAAAACTGTGTAAAACAGAATAGAATGAGTAATCTAATGATTACAACATATAAAGAGATAGAAAACCTCTTGCTGAATAAATAAAATTTTATTCAAAATTAAATTATTCTTCAATGTACTAAAATTATAGCAGATGGACAAATATTAATAAAACATAATGATAAGCGTAATTATTATGGCGTTCCCTTCGGTCGGGCTATCCGTTCCAATCTTTTGTAGAAGAAGATTAGAAGTGATTATAGAAAATACAATTCTTACAAAAGGATTTTCACTACTATCCCTAACGCGGGTTTTAAGTGATAAGCGAAAATAAAACTGTCATTCTGAATGTAGCGATAGCGAAGTGAAGAATCTCTTCAAGTTTTAAGTTCTGAGTTAGTTGTAAAAAGGAAGCTTTCTTTTTATCAAGAAGAAGCTTCTTGTTGACTAATTAGAAGCCTCTTGTTGGATGAAAGCAAGCTTCTTGTTTTATAAAACATAGTCTGGAGATGCGTAAAGCTTAAAACGTTCAGCCTAAAGCGCGACGTATACCCACAAAAAAAGCCTC
>NZ_DJBB01000069.1:0-24643 GCF_002429865.1 Empedobacter sp. UBA5987 | reverse complement strand
ACACACTTTAAGAGACAGTCCTGAAAATTCAGGGGGATATCCACTTTCCTTTAAATATTTTCACCATAAGTTCATACACATCTTTATTATAAGTATTATTTACATTTTTGCCATTACTCCTAAATAATTTTAGGTTGATGGTAACTTCAACATTATATATATTATTACATTTTTTCTTTCCGAATAAATTAGCTCCTTTATTATAAAAATCATTTTTATAATCACTTTTAAGACTAATATAATTTGGTCTCGAAATAACACCAACTTTAAAACAGAACCTTTTATTTTTTCTTTGAATTAAATGACCGCAATTGTTCTCATCTATCTCATACTGATTTCTGTTTCTACTATTTTTTATTAACCTTACCGCACAATCATTATTTGACATTGCTACAATTACATTTCTTTTTAATTGTTTTTGACTTAATGTAGTTAAATTATTATCCACATAGTATTTTATTGTTCTAAATTTTCTCATATATTTTTAGGGTTATGAATTGGACGCTTTGCGCCCAAAAGGATATACATCCTATAATATATGTAGTAACAAAAATCAAAAAGTCAAGTTTTCGAATAAACAAAAAAACATAAAACACTGTTTATCAATGAAATATTTTTTAAAAAAAATTCTCTAAAAAATAATCAATCGTTTCATTAATTACTTATAACAAAAAAATGTCCGATTAAATTCAATCTAAAAATTTCCAAAAATTTTTTGAAGCAACCTGCTCACCTTATTACCAATAAAGGCAGGGAGGGGTAATTTAACGGGATACGTAGGGAGGGGTACCTACGAAAGGGCTTCAAAAAAAGCAAGCTATAAAGCCTGCTTTGTATTTTAATTATCAATAACGACAACATCAAATTCTTTACACTTTCTTTTCTCTTGAAGGATTTCAGCGAGATCATAACGATTTGTCTTTTGCCAAATGTCTAATCCACGACCAAGTATAATTTTCCAACCATTGTTGCAAACAATACTACGATCATGTGCTGTTTCACTCATTTCAAATGTAAACTCCACGCCCATTTCTTCTAAGGACATCTGCATTTCTCTAAATGAAGCGATAGCATTCTCCATATACTCTGGTGTATTAGATGTAATCAAATAAATCTTGATTAAATCTTGGGATTCATTTTTCTTCAAAATCAACGCACATAATTCCATAAAATTACGGAACTGATGCGGCATACGAATAAAAGGATCTTGGATCTTAAATTCAGTTGCACCTTCTAAATAATGACCAAATAATCGATCATAAGTAATGTTTGTTTGATTATCTCGTATAGATTTATTAAAACCTGTTAAGGGAGGATTGGTTTTAATTGACGATGTAGGCAATTCAGAAGTTTGCTTACCAATGAGAACATCAGCTACACTTTCTTGTTCGCTATTTACTGAATTATAATCATCTAGCTCTAATTCTTCCAATGTATCAACCTGGTAAATTTTTCCTGATTCGATATGGGTATACTCAAAGTTGACAATTTCATCATTGAAAGTTTCATCCATTTTAATCAATTGATCCTTCACACGCTTGCGGCATTCGATCGCAAAATCAAGAATCAGTTGGATATCTTCTTTGCTCACATTCAAATCTGGATGAAGGATTTTTATTAATCCTGAAAACGTTTTTTCGATCCCTACTTTATCACGTGTAGTTATGGAATTAGAAAGGGTAAAATACTGTTGGTATAATTTACTACAATCCTCTTTTCTTAGTGCTTTAAGTACTTCTGCGATATAATCTACGATAAATCCGAAATCTGACGTAAACAGTTCATTTCTTAACTTCGAAACCTCCCAACCTGGTATGTAGGCATGAATACGATCTAAGAATGCCGTATCTTGATAATCCTTTGGTAAGGCATCGAATAGGTGACTATGCTTCATCATATAACTTACCGAATGGTCTGTATTCCCTACGAAAACCATGGAAGCCTCTGCTTGATATACATCGGTACCCCTAGAAAATGATTTATTGGCCATGTAGTTTTTCATGATATCGACTAAGCCACGATCTACTTTTTTCGATTTCCCTGCAAATTCATCATAAGCAATGACGTCCCAATAACCCACTAAACCAATATTACCATTGGAGTTATTGACAAATAACTTTGCTTTTGATACTTCACCACCCGAAATTAAAATACCATGAGGTGAAAGTTCAGAATAGATATGTGACTTTCCTGTCCCTTTTGGCCCTAATTCAATTAAATTATAATTATTTTCGGTAAAAGGAATTAAACGTGCTAACTGAATAAGTTTAGATCTTGTAGAAAATTCCTCTGGATTAAGACCTATAGATTGCATCAATAAATCCATCCATTCAGTTGTAGAAAATTGACTACGTACCTCTTTATAATCTTGAATATCTACATTGGAAATTTGAATAGGCTTTACACTCTCAATAATCCAAGGTGGCGTATTTCTTTCTTCAACAGCTAAATACGCTACATTGATTAAAGACCAAACTCCTTCGGTTAAGATTTTAGGATTGTCTTTAACAATTTGATCTGCAATAGGAATATTATTTAGCCCTAAATTACTAAAACGAGCTTCGTAGCGATCTGCCTTATCATTTAGTTTAACCGAAATTTTATCGATGATTCTATGATTCCCTTTTTCACGAATTACTGATTTTATTACTTCCGCTTCATCACGATGAACAAAGTGATTAGAAATGATGGACTTTACTTTTTCAATCCCGTGTTTAATGATTTCTTCATCGTTAGTAGAACAATGTTGTCCTAAAAGATATTCTAATACATAAGACGGAACTACGGCATTACCTTTCAGTAATTTCGTTAAATCTTTTCGAACGACTTTACCTTCGAAATGTTCGATTGTTTTTTTATCAAGTTCTTTCATTAGAATTCATCTATTTCGGTTAATGTATTGATTTTAATTAAATCGTTAATGATAGGATTTAAACGGTCTAAATCTTTCGTGTTATACGCTTTTAAATAAGCAGTTTTTGTACTAGAACCCAAGGCGTTTAAATCCAGTTTAAACTCAAACATGCGTTCAGATGGTTGTTCACTTACTGCTTCTAACTTTATCTCCACTTCATTTGAGATCAAATGATTGTCCAGGTCATATAAAGCAAAGAGTACACTAGAGCCTTTGTACTTATCACCCAGCGCTTGATCTTGTAATATTTTGAATTTTGCTGAACTTGTTGCCATAGATCTTACTTGATCCAAACGAGTAAAAGTAACTTCTTCGAATTTTGTATTTCTTTGTCTAGATAATTGAATCACTGGAACAATCAACTCTTGTAAGGAAGCACCTCCATGCACAAATTGCACTCCAAAACCACCTAGTTTACGGAAGCGATTGATACCTTTTGGTAAAAGTACTGCTGCTTCTTTTTGTATATTGGTTGTGTTTTCTAAAGCTACTGTGAATAGATCTTTCGACTTTAGTTTATCTAAGGTTATGCAAAAGCGTGTATGTTCTTTTAAACAATTTTCAACCGTTGGAAATACTTGTCTCGAATTTTCTTTTATCTCATTGTAATTGAACAAGAAACCATGATCTGCCGTCACATAAATATTGTACATATTTAAGCTACTGTAAAGTTTCTTTATCAATACTTTTAATTGATCAATGCATTGTTCAACTGCTTCGAAAGTATAATACTCAGAACTACGCTTGTCTCCAATATTATCCATCCAATTGTGATAAATATAGACTAAACGCGCTGGTTTTAAGACCTCTCTTTGTTCAGCAATGCCTAAGCGCATAAAACTAGCATAATCTAAAACCAACGCATCTGGTTCCACTTGTTGCAATATCTTTTCTCTATTTGTACTGTTTGTTTTAATTCCATTAATTGCATAATCAATGGAATTCGCACCAATTATAGCCTCAATATCATTGTTCGGTAATAGATTGGACATTCCTAAATTGGTGTACGAAGGAATGGAAGCAACTATTGCCTCAAGATCAATCGCATTTGTAGCATCTACTTTTAATTCGTTGATCAAATCTTTTGCTAGCTCAAATCTAAATCCATCGGAGATGATGACCACTTTTTTATTTGGATTTATAGCAACGAAATCCTTATAGAAATTGTACTGCTTTTTAATTTTTGTCGCATTTAAATTAAAATCTTTTTCTGCTAAAATTTTCATCCAAGCTTGGTTGATTTCAATTAAAAACTGATCGTAATTTTTATTTAACTCTTGGAAAACTTCCGTAAAATCTTTAGCCTCTTTTTCCTTTTCTATGTGTTGATATGCAGTATACGCATTTCTGTAGTAGCCATCTAGTTTATAAAGCTCTTGTTGGTATTTTTGAATGTAATCTTCAATAAAATTAAAGTCGAAATCGCTGTAATTCCTACGTAAGCGATAATACAGCGCCGTGTATTTTATAAATTCAATTTCTTGGATAAAGTCATCGCTTACTTCATTGTTCAGCTGCCAATCTTTTAGTGTTTCCACTACTTGATTAGGATTGTCTTTGATGTCAGCCAACAATTTTTTGATTTCATGCTGCATAATTTGCTGGGTTTTGATACCAAAAGTTAGTGAACCATCATAGACTTCTACAATTTTAGTTTCATCAATACCTTTACCTAGGTTTAACATTACCTCTTCTAATTGAGCTCCTTTCGTTTTATCGTCGCTCCATTCCTTAAAGAAAACATCAATTTTAGATAAGGTTACATCATCTGAAATCTTCAATTGCTTGTATGGATCTTTTGAGCTGGCTTCTTTACTGTTTTTGGTAATGATATTGTACTTCAATTTTAAGAATAGCGATTGTAGTGCATTTGCACTCACTTCTTCTAGCTGTATATGTGTACAATTGTAAACGATTTCTTTAATTACATCGGTTAACTTTTCCTTTGTTAGTACTTTCAGTTGTTTATCGAATTGCTCTTCCGATTGATTAAGAAGCTCAAATAAAGCAATCAGGTTAAAGGTGTCATTTGCTACTTTCTTTTCATTTAGAATTAAAGAAAGAATAGCATTTTTGAATTTATATTCATTAAATGGTTTTGCTGTTAAAATCGGCAATAGCTTGGTTTGATATTTGGCTGCTTTTACAAATCGTTTGTATTGTAAAATAAGCGGAGCATATGTATAATGAATGGCATACTTTGATAGAATATCCGCAGATTCATCTACAATTAATTCTTGATTGGCATATAATAAATCCGCCAAAGGATATTCCTTTATTGTGTATTTCGATGGTCTAGCAAACGGATGATACAATAGGAATTTAGATGTTGGATGAAGTATTTCTATTTCATATTTTATTTTAAAATAGTTATTATTGACTTCCAACACTTTAAAATCAGTTTCATCTATAGCCAAAACTTCCTCTCTATATTCTTGTTCTGGATCAAAGAACAATACTATAGGTGTGGTAATTTCTTTAAACTTATTGCGTATTTTATCTATTATCATTTCATTTCTTTTATTAATTCACCTGCAATTTGTTGTGCCAATGTTGGGTCTACTTGGTACATCTCTGCATATTGCTTCCAGTTTTTTACTAAATCGAGTGCTTGATCGATGATTTTTTCTGGATTGCGAATGGAATTTTGTTCGGCAATGCTTATGAAATCTTTGCGTTCAAAATCTTTGCGTTTACCGTTGATACTCAAGTTGTGCTGACTCACCCACACACTATCGGGACGATATGCAAAACAAATATCATAGGCAGGCGCTAATTTCCATTTTCCTTGCGTATCCATTAAGAATGCAAAGTTTTTGGTATGATCGTCACAATTGCGTGCTACGACATTAAACACCATTCGTTTATACATTTGTTCGGCCTCTGCATAGGTTAAGCGTAATAAACGCATAGTTTGAAAGACTTGTTCGTAGCTGTACGACGTGATATTAGCAAAATCATAATGCTGCAAGGCACATAAGGTTTGGGTATGTACTTTTTGATTTCCACCCACACGATCAAAACGTTTGGTCATAAAATGTACCCGATGGTTTTCTTCAATCAATCGTGATTCCATCATGTCAATACCAAAATCTGTTGCCATTTTGTAATACGCCATTTCTACACGACCATAGCCTTTTGAAACTCCAAATTGCACATCGCTGATTTCATCAAATTTGATTAACCAATGCTCGAAACCTTCTTCGGCCAGTGTTTGCCCCGATTTTATTTTTCCGGTTTCTTCATTGTAAGCAATGATTGCTTTTGGACGAGCTCCACCAGCAGAAGTCCCCATCTTGAGTACATCCAACATGACATCTTCCATGTTGTGTTGGGTACTAATGTATAGTTCTTCTTTTTTTTCTAATAAGGCTTTGGTCGTTTCGATTAAATCCGATAATTCCAAATCGTAAGATGCAGATTCTTTACTAATAACAGGCTCAAATTCTAAGGCGCCCATTCCTCTTTTTCCGATGAAGCATAATAACTCTACCGGATTTAAACTATTGTCTGGACGACCTTGACGCGCTAACCAAGCATTGATTAATTCTTTACCGTAGCGATCGGGTAATGCATCGGCTAATAAACCTGGCATACCTTTGAAGGTATCGCTATCTCTAAATTCGGGAAAACTATAAATGCGGTTTTTGTTGGGCATTTTAATAGGTGCAATCGGCAGCTCCTCTAATTTGAATTGAGGATCGTACTCAAAGCTTGCCAATCCTCTATTGGAATCCCAAGCTACGGCACCCACACGTTTGCCGTATATATTCACAAATGCAGTTGTTACCATCCTAAATCTGAATTATCTTGTTGTTGGTTCGGTGTTTTTGATGCTCTTTGTCGTTTTTGTTTTTCGCCTTTGGCTAATTCTATTGGGCTCAATTCTTCTAGCACATCAAAGTTATTTAGCACATATAAAGCATTTAAAATACGTAATATTTTGATGAGATTGATCAACGAAATATTTTCACCACGCTCTAGCAAGCTTAAAGTCGTGCGACTGATAGCGGCCTGTTGTGCTAACTCACCTTGCGTTAGATTTTCCTTAATACGTGTTTGCTGGATAAAAAATCCTATTTTTTGCAAAATAGCTTTATCTGATAAAGCAGCAATGTCTATTATATTGTTCATAAAGCATAAATAAAGCTATTAATGAGTTATATTCTGTACAATAAAAAAATTAATTTTTACTCTATAGCTAATGTACAAAAAAAAACGCATAAACCAAATAAAATTCAGTTTATGCGTTATATATTGTGCAATAATAATTTTAAAGAAGTATTTGCTCTAATCTAGTTATTAGCAAATCTTTTCTTTTATTATAGAAATTAATAAAATCTTTAAAATCGAACCCTATACTTTGATCAATGTAATTATCTTGACAATATTTTACAAGATCAGAGACATTTTTTGCGCCTTTTACATTACACCCATTTACCCAATCTATTAAAGATGTATCGTTTTTTGACGTATTACGACTTCCTTCTAACAATTGTAAATTAGGTATTGTATCTTTCAAAGCTAACCATTCCTCTTGTTCTGTCGGAGTTAGTGCTAATTTCCCAAAATTTTGCTGATTAAAACCTGCATTTGGATGTAAGTGATCTTGATGGAAATACACCTCTGCAAAACGAATATTTGGATAAAGTAATGATAAGATGTAAAATGAAGAATGTCCTAATTTATAATTCATAAAATCCTCAATATCCTCTTTATCTATTTTTAAAGATTTATTCGCCGCTAATTTGGTTGTCAACATGATATCTAAAGGGAATATATTATCTGTCAATGCATAAGTATCATTTGATGTTTTTTTCCTTAATACATTACGCAATGCTGTAATAATTTGATCCCCTTGACCACCGTACACATTCTTTAGATGTGCGTATATAAGATATTTACGAATATTCTCTTTACTTATTGCATTTTTTATATTTCCACCTTTTAGAATAAAATAGGCTACAACTATAATTGCATTATGTGAAGCTAGGGTTTCTTTCGTAAATCCGAAATCTATTAATAAATCAATGGTTTTATTTAAGGCGCTTTCTATCGCTGACCAATTATCTTTGATCAGTTGAACGTTTTCTGATTTAAACGAATTAACTTTAAATAAAACGGGCAAGTCACACAATACCAAACAAGCACGCATCAAGAAATCATTGTTGAATGTATAACCGTCGCCTTTTTGATTTAGATGCTGTTGAAATTTCTCAATAACATCTCGACCATCTTCCCAAGTTGCTACAATGGTAGAAAATAGTAAATCGGTCTTAGATAGAATCATTCCTCCACTGTTCACACGGATAAAGATTTCTAAAATATCCTCTAAATCATCATTTTTAATGTTGAAATAATTAATCAGCGGGTCATTCAGTCGTTTATGCAAATCGCGTAACCCTTTTTTAATGACACGTTTTTGCGCTTGGAAAGCATCAATCTGCGATTGCTCACTTAACTTTTGTATTAATTTATCGTATTGATCGTCTATATCTGGATCATCAGACCATCTTACAATATCACCTACTAAAAACCAAAAAACAGGCTCACCATCAGAATTTAAGGTTTGCTTAGCCTCTGATTCTGTCAAAAATCGGAACTCAAAATTAAATTCTCTATTGAATACTAACTCTCCGCTTGCATCCTCCATATATGGTAGATGTAATAAGTTTAAATACAGTTTGGTTTCTGGATAAGCATGGTCACTTTTACGTTTATAATTTTTTAGTTTAACCGCGTGTGTACCTTGTAATCCTAAATAAATTGAACTTAAACGTTGTTGCCCATCCAATACACCTATAATCTCTTCGTATAAAAAAGAACCATTTTTTCGTTTATTGAACGGATGACGTTCGTCGTAATTTTTTAGAAATTCATAAAATACGTAATCGTTCGCTTTTTCCTTTTTTAATGTCCAGAACAGAAATGATCCAATAGGATAATTACGCATGATGGAATCGAATAATTTCTCAATCTTCCATCGAGGCCATACAAACCTGCGCTGAATCGCAGGTAAGTACGCCTTATTGTGTTCTATATCGGTAACAATTTGTTTTATAGAAGTATTTTGATAACTCATATTTATAATTGATTAATGCTTTATATCAATAAACCTTTACTTAATCACCGCAACTACGCCTTCAAACTTTGCATAGTTGACCGAAACGCCATCGTCTAAATCGAATTTGATTTGCTGGTTGGTAACTTCTTTTAGCTTTTGTTCGTATTCTTTTAGCTCTGAAATTTGCTTGGCTAAATTTTCATACAACTTCAATTCTTGTTTGGTTAAGTTCGCTTCATTCGCATGCATTTCCTCGTACTTTCCTTTTACGTACTCGATATGTGGATGCAAGTAATTACGTAAAATTTTCTGTACGGTGTATGCATCCATTCGGTGCATATACACTAACACACGGAAAGCCGATTTTTGTGGTGATTTCGGATTAGAACAGAACAACCAATAAATTGGCTTTTTCTTGTACATGGTACCCGAAATGTGAAACGCCCAAAACTGCTCTGTCATCCATTTTTCATACTCCATCCCTAAACATTGGTTGATGAAGTTTAGGTTTTCGGTATGTGAAGCATCGCCCCAAATGCGGTGTATGATATCATCTACACGTTTTACGGCATCGTCTGGGAAGGCACATGCAGCACCCATCATCGGTATAATGGCATCTTCATCAATTTCCATTTGGAAAGGTAAAGCGACATTGTCTACTGGGTACGGTGCCAATTCCTCATCTGTTGGATTAGGATGCGCGATATGTAAGCCTTTTTGACCTAAACGATAGCGACCTAATAAAACACCTACCAAATAAGAAATAAACTGCTGCATGACCACATTAGACTGAATAGGCAATACTACCTTTTCTCCCGATCTGAAGGCAGGCTCTAACGCTTCTAAATCATCTGCTTTTAGCTCGTCTTGTAAGATGGTAATATCTTTTAAGGCTACTTTTGGCGTTAGTTCGTCTTGTAAACCATAAATATCTATGAAAATACGGTTAAGCTCTTCTTCGTTGGCGTGTAATTGGAAGAAATCTTGGCTCACTTCTGATTTCCAAGCCTGATAAGCTTCTACTAAATTGGTTTTGTTTTGACCAATTAATGGATTACCCTCAAAATCCCAAGAGGTTTCCCGAGAATCCCAGTCTTTTTTGGAAATAGAGATGTTGCTATTAGAATAATTTGTTAACCTTAAATCTTCGATACTAATCAATGGTAAAAGATTTATTTCAGCAACATTATTATTTAAAGTTGGATTTAGAACTGACATCAAAAACTTTACAATTTTTGTATTAAGAAAACCAATTAAATATCCTGAATTAGAATTAAAAATAGCAGGTCCAGCAATATTTGAAATAGTACCATCTGGGTAATACCTAACAGAAAAACCATTAGAACCAACCATAGACCAACTTAGGCAAGGCAAAAAATAATATTCTCTACTTTTAATTCTAGCTGTCCAACCTTGATTCAGTTTAGATTGGAATCGTTTCATTTCTTCTGCATTATTAAAAAAATTAACAACTACATCTAAATTTCCATACCATTTTTTGTACCCTCCACCTTTGTTATGTGGAAACCATTTTCTTTTACTACTAATAGACTCTTCTATAGATTTAATATTTAATCCTAAGTTTCTAAATTCAACTTCATGCCAAAACCTAATAAAACGTTCATTATCAGATGTTGTTAAACCTTGTTTAACTTCTAAACTTTCTCCTATACTTTTAGCTTCTTTAAAAAGCTTTAAAACCCTCTCACTTACCCAATACGCAATCGGGCTACCTGGTATTTTATCAAAATTGGTTTGTGGGATGTTGGGGTAAAAAATACGATTTCCTTCAGTAGTTCCTTTTTCTGGAATTTCGCTTACACCTTCCTCATCTCTATAAAGGTTAAAGTCGTATTTATAATTTACATTTCCTTTACTATACAAGAATAACTTCTCGATATCCTCGTAGTAAATATGTTGGAAATTACGTTCGTGCAACCTAAAATAAGTACCTAAAGGATTTTGCTCTTTCTTCTTTAAAACTGAAAAAGCCACAGAACCAAAGTCAATACCGAATATTCCTCTTCCCATATGCAAAAGAGAGTCAATTTGGTAATTCGCTAAATAATGCTGACGCATATTTTCAAACGTAGACAAGAATAACCAAAATGGTAAATTAATTAAGGCAAAACGAAAATTATCTTTGGTTAGATTCGGAATTACCTCCATAAAAACGGTCATCAAATCCGCCTTAGTCATCGGATATTGTGCATTTACATAATCCTTTAACTGCGCATTCATCGACTTTTGCCCCATATAGGGTGGGTTCGCTACCACAGCGGCGTATTTTTTAGAAAGCACCAAGGCTACTTCTATGTAGCTTTTTAGTTTGTACCAAACCCCAATTTCTTCAATATCTAGTGTTCCTTGTTTGTCTTTTTGGTTCCACGCATAGTATTGAGCGATCAATACCTCGCGTGCTGCATCGCTTAAGCTAATCTTTAAGGCTGAACCGATGTTTTTCCCCTCACGTAAAGCCTCAAACGCTTTGTACACTTCTTGTACGTGTTGGTTTTGCGTAAACAGGGCTACTTCCTCCGACGTAAAGCCTATACTTTCTGGGAAAGCATAGATATGCGGAATCACATCTAATGGGTTATTCATCAGTACCACCGCTTGACTGGCATCTACTTGCTGTAACTGTTGCGCCGCCTTAAGCAACACCGCAAAACGCGCCAATTGCATGGCACGATCGTCTATATCCAAGCCAAACAAATTGTTTTTTAAGATACTTTCAATCGCATTTTTAGCCGTATAGCCTTGTTCGCGGTACATTTTGTACAACCACTCAAAGCCCGTTACCAAAATATGCCCCGATCCACAAGCCGGATCAATCAGCGTTAATTGTTCGATATCGTCAATTAAAGCGCCTTTGCCCTCGGTTTCATTTTCCACCAAATACTTCATTTGGTCTTTTAAATCCGAATCTTCTTCAAAATCCAGATAGATTTTACCCACGGTATTTTCTACCATGTAGTTTACAATCCATTTAGGAGTAAAGATTTGGGTAGCGGCAGGAATATCTTCAGGACGTGCTTTTTTATTCGCTTTAAAGCCTTTGAAGACCTCGTCTTTTTTGTCGGAAATGTAAAACTGGTACAACCAACCGATCAATTCCACTTCTTTAAAATCGGCAGCAGGTACTTGGTTCGTATCATTTAAGGCGTACAATACACCATTAGGCGCCAACAAATTTTGAGGAATCAATAATTCGGTATAATCGTTCACACGCCCAAACACCTGATTCAGCATCGGGTGTTTGTTGCAGTAATTGATTAAAAGAATAGCAAACGCTTTTTCTTCGTCGCTATCTAATAAAGCCTTCTGTAAATTCGCTTTTAAAGTAGGATGCGTTACCGTATGGTTCCCAGCTTTGGCATTTTGCAAAGCAATAGGAGTTTGTGCGCCATCGACAAATTGTAAGAAAGGATCAATAAAGCCATTTTCTTCTAATACTTTTATTGCTACTAAACGGTTGAACCAGGTATAAGCCGCCTCTTCAGCCACATCTTTAAAAGCTTCTTTGTTTGCAGTAATCTTTTCTTTCAGGCGTTGCCATTTGGGTAATACGGTAGCATCGTTATATACTTCGCCACGATGAACATATCCCCCTTGCGTTGCTGTAGGTTCATTTTCTACTTCTCCTTTTTGAGAAAAGCCCCAATATAATATTTGTTTGCCTACGGCATCCACTAACTGGATGCGCGCAGCTTTTGCAAACGATTTTAATGCGTTTGTATTCATGTTATTTCAAGAATATTTTACCGTTTTTACTTAATTCCACCATTAGCTTATTGCGTAGTCTTTCTACCAATGCATCCACCTGTTCTGGCGTTTCGATAGTATTCCCCGCAATGATATCCGAAGAAACTTGAACGGTATGTATGGTTTTAGGTACATAGGGTTCCCCTTTTTCAGCCGCTACTTTTTTAGCACTTGCATCTTGTAAAACCTTTAGATTATCCAGTTTAAAATCGGTCGCTTTTAATTGAGAAATCTCCAGCTCACTTACTTGTTTTGCTTTTTCAAGCTTCCCAATAATAGTTGCTCTATCTGCAATGATATGCGGCTCTGTAATGTTTAGCTCTTGCTTTTTGGCATCCAACTCGTTAAAAATAGCTTCATACAGTGCGATGACTTCTGCTTTTAACTCTGTTAAACGATTCTCTAAGGCTTGTTTTATTTTTTTATTCGTTTTACGAATAATAGGGAAACTGTCCCCTGGTTGATCCTCTGTTTGGAAATAATGTATCAAGTTTTGTAAATCGTCCGCTAAATCTACCTTTTCGATGTTTTGTTTGTTATCGAAAACATAGTTTCTCATTTCGTTATAGCTTTCAAAATTGCTATCTACAAACTCTTTGGTAGCAACATACACATCACGAAATGCTTTCAATTCCTTTTGCTTACTACTTACTAAGGTCATCACCTTTTCTTCGCTACGCGTTTCGTAGATTTCTCTTAAGGCCGCATGGAAGTTATTGAAATGCTTTGCAAATGGATAACCTGCATATTCTTCTTTATACTGATTCGCTTCTTTCAAATAGACAGCAAGTGCATCTTTAAATTGCTTAACAAGCTCTGTTACTTCTGCAGAATTTGCAAAAGATAAGGTGATAAAAATATCTTTCACCGCATTTTTGAACTGTGTAACTTCCTCTTGATTGTAAGCCTTTAGATTTTTGATAATGATGGCCTCACGATCTCTGCTATTGATTGCTTTGGCATAAAAATCTTTTAGTTCTAACACTTCATTTTGGTATTCAATTTGACGGTGTTTTTTATGCGCTAGATTGAATACGATATGTAGGGTTGCTAAATCTTTCCAACCGTACGGCGCTTTTTCAAACATCTTTACCAATTCAGCTAATGAAACTTCATTGCCCAACATTTCAATTTTACTGTTGACTTCTTTTTCGGCAACATTTAATTCAAAATCCATTGTTGTTTGCATCAAGCTACGTTTAACCGCCTCTTGCAAATCGTTGTTGCTTTGGGCAAAATTTGCAGTCCACGCATGATTTTTATATAACGTTTGAATATGGTAGGTTACCATATCAGTGAAACGTTGCGCAGGATTGCTACTCGAAACATCAGATGCATCTACCACATTTTGATTCGAAATGAATGGCGTAGAGGCAAATAGTTTTTCAAAACGAATGATTAAATCTTTTAGTAATACTTCGTTACGTCCGTGAAACTCTTCAAGTGTTTTCGCGCGTGTACCTGTAGCTGATGCACGGTTATCTGATAAATATTGCGCTGTTTTGCAATACGTAAAAAAGTCTTTTTTGAAATCGTTTTGTTGATGGAACCACTGGTTGATGTTGATGCATAATTCATTTGATGCTACTGTCATAGCTAACTGATGGATATCAGCCGCCTCAAAAACCATGAACTTGATTTTAAAAGCATCTCCATTGACTAAGATTTTATCATCTATCGCTAATTCAGCCTTGATAGTTCTGTTTCCTAAGTTAATCGCAGCATCTGGTTTCACCACCTTTTTGATGATACTATCAAAAAAGTATGTTAAACGTGAATTGGATTTTACCTCTGCATCAGAAATGGCATTGGCTACTTTTATTCCTTCGTCATCTAGGAATTTATACTTCCCTTCCGATACTTGAATGATATTTTTATCTACAAGGATATCCAATACTTTCTGTACTTTTTCTTGTAGATTTATTTTAACCTCATTGACGTTGTTTAATAACAATAAAGTTAAGTTTTCTATGGTAGCAGGTAAATTTACACTTGTATCTTCGGTAAGATTCGAAATCATGAATAACACCTTAATCACACGGTCAGCGAAAGGTTTTAAGTCCCCATCGAACTGAATTTGTAATGCCTTATTCAGAATAGAATTAGCTGCATGTGTTAAGTTTTTACTGAATTGATCGTTAAAGAAATTATCAAAAGAGATAAAATACCCTAACTCGTTCAACTTTTGCTTTTCCGCTGTATAATGTGTAATCCCCAGAATTGCACGTTCGGTATTTTTTACTCCTTCACCCACATAACCAACTGTACTGAATGATTGGAATACATCAGAAATTAATCGGAATTGGTACGGAACAAATGGATAAGACAAATAAAAATCTTCGGCATTCTTGTAATTGTTGTACAAGTCGTGATCGAACACAAATTGATTTTCAATCGCTCCTTTGTTTTCTTTGAAGAATGGCACCAAAGCTTTCAGTCCTTCTTCATTTTTTTCCAAAATTCTTTTTTGTGTAATATAAGCAGCATCCTGAGAGTCTAAGGAGATCATGGTCTCAAAACGCCCCATGATTTTACCAAAATCTTCTGATTTTCTATCTGTGTTATTGACTAAATTCTTTAGATCCTGTTGCGCCGTACATACTATCCATACTTTGTTGCCTATTTTAGAACCTATTTCTTCTACAATGGTTTGAAGATTCAATAATAAATCTGTGTTGCCTCCAATATATTGAGACACCTCATCCATTAAGAAAATTAACTTATGATTATCTCCTTTTTGGCTTACATAGTCTTTCAATTCTTGGATCAACTCATCTATTCGATAATCTTGGTCTTCTTTGATGGCGTTTCGTAAAGCATCTTTATCGATGGTTTGGTCTAATTCAAATGCGATATCGATCACTTTTGCTAAACGCATACGAATAATGTCGCGAATTTTAGACTCGTGCCAATCTTCGCCAATTACTTCTTTAACTTTCTGTTTGAACGTTTTGAAAAGACCTTTTTGATCAAAGTGTTTTTCTATCAATAAAGCTACTGCAATGTTCGTGGTATTGTAACCACGTTTCGCATTTAACTGATTGAATAAAATACGCGTAATGGTATTGTTATTTTTTACCGTACCCGAAACAGCATCGACATTGAAGATGATTTCATTGACATCTGTCTTGTCTAAGCTATTTTGAATTAGTTGAACATTTGAAAGGGTTACCTCCGATAGATCATCCAACTTTAAGTCTGTCAATGCTTTTTTGAAACGATCAAAAGCAAATGCACGGGTTTCTTTATTTAAGCAATAAAATAGATATTTTATAAAGTGGGATTTACCACTCCCATAATAACCCGAAATCCAAACTCCAGTTTTTCCTTCTTTTTTATTCGTTATGGCATTTAAAAACTTGTATAGATTTTTGACAATATCTTGTGTGAAAACATACTCACCAATCTCTTGTTCAATTTTATTTTCTTCAAGTTCACTTACTACTACAGCCGGGTTGATATGGCGTGTAATATCTTTTTCATAAATATTTTGTAGAATCATAATTTACTATTATAGTAGTTGATTTAAATGGTTAGCTCTGTATAAATTATCATCATTGAATTCGCCAAACAATGAGTAATTTGCATGTTTAAAGTCTCCTGGATAGAAGACGATCAGTTTATGGTTTACCGCAGATTTTTCGATATTTTTCAAGAAATGTGAAACACGTAAATAAGGGAAAATAGTTCCAAATCCGTAGACCAAAAAATACACCTTATCACTTGATTTTTCTTTGAAATACAATGTGATTTTTTCTCTGATATAATCTAAAAATTCACTCTCTTCTTGTGCTTTTTCTTTGATGTATTCTAGCGCTTCTTCAGGATCTTCGTTTTCCAAATTGATGATTTCATCAATTAGAGATTGACCTGCAAAAGTTTGAGATTCAAGATAAGCAATAAACTCCTGGTAAATATTAATTACCAAACAATTTAGGCTGTTAGATGGACGTTTAAGCTGCTCGTTTAGAATGTTTATTTCCTCACGAATTTGATACTCATCTTTAGGGTCATAAGTGTATATATATACTGGAAAAAATAACAAGCCTGTATTGGGATCTTTAAATGCTTCGTCAGAAAGCAAATTAAAGATTCGTTCAATTCTATTTATTTCCATTATTCTGCTTCTTCTATACTAGGGTTTAAGATGCAAGGTAAAAACCAAGCATCTCCTTTTGTTTTCAATAACTCAACTAATTCATCAGAAATATGAACAGTAGACAACTTATCTTCTTTAAATACTCCTACATCTTTAAACATTTTCACTGCTACTTGCGATAATTTATAAAGCGAGTGTTCAGAAATCGAATTCAACTGTTCTTCAGATAATTTAGACGATAAGTAGTATTTAAAATCATACGTGCTTAGCTCATTATCGAAGTTTTTCCATTTGTTGAATACGACTTCTAGTGCGAATTCTGTAATGATGGAATAGGTTTTACAAATCGCTAAAAACAAGATTACTTTTTGATCTTGCTCCATGAATAGGGAAAATTTATTTAAATAATCAACATCTAAATTCTTTAATCGCTTATCTAATTCACTTTTTATTCTTTTACGTGAAGACTCTGCATTGGTTACTAAAACATCACTTTGTACAGAAAAATCATTTTTCAAATAATCTTCTTTATGATCAATCGCTTGTATGAAATGAAGAGATTCATTATACAAAAGCGCACCTGCTGTAAATGCTAAATTATATTTCATCTCTTTTTTCATCGTTATCAACTAATAAATCCTTTACACTCACATTAAGTATTTCAGCAATTTTGTACAAAGTCTCCAAACTAGGCTGATGCCTATTTTGTACATAACCATTAACCATATTAAAGCTTTTGCCTAACTTTTCAGCTAGCCAAGTCTGCTTTATTCCTTTTTCATCTATAACTTCCTTAATCCTATTCATTTAACTTTAGGTAATGATACAAGGTAAAAATAGTGAATTATTTAAGATAAAAAAAAATGAATTTTTCTGAATTATTAAAATTTCAATCAAAACATAAGAATAAGTTTGTATAAGTTTAATTTATTATAAAAATAATATTATAAATAATTTTTATAATAAAAATATTATACCTATATTTGCAGTTCAAATTTTAAGGTTAATAAAAATAATAGTCTTAAAACTATTATTAGAATAAACAAATGATCTTTTAAAAAGATCAAAAATAAATAGTCCTTATGTGAAAGCACATCATTAATTTTAAGATTTGAAAAGATGGCTGTTAATAAGCCCACTAAACAACCGTACAAGTTGAGTGACATACTTTACAGTAGTGATGTATGTGCAAAGCTTCGAATCAGCAAAAAGACACTCCAACGCTGGGAAAAGACAAAGGGTTTTCCGTTGAGAAGAAACAAACATACAAATATGAAAATGTACGTTGAGACTGAAGTTGTAGAGTGGTTGTTGAATGTCAAGAAGTAAAATAAAGGGGGCTATTATGCCCCCTTATTTGTATCTGAAAAATTCTGAATCCAAATCCTTTGTTGCGTCGAAAAACTCTATTGCTCTATCTATTTCGCTTCTTTTGTCATACAAGCTGAATGCACTATTATCTGACATCGCTTTATGTGTCATCATTTGTACTTTATTACGGTCAACCCTAAGATTTAAAAGGTTGGTAATAAAGCTCGCGCGACAAACATGACTACTTGCAACTTGTGTCATTTTCTTTACTTCATTAACTTTTCCTACACCATAAATAGTACGTTCAAGAGTTACTTTATCATTTACTTTCATTTCCGTTAATAATGCTCTTATCTGCCTTGTTATAGTGGTCACACTTTCATATTTAGGAAATTCTCCTAGTCGATCATAAACCTCAAGGGCTGGTTTCATTAGAGGACTTAATAACTTTATACCAGTTTTATTTGATATATTTTTAACACCAAAAAATTCTACACCAGATGGAGTTGTGATTGGTTGAGGTTGTTGACCATGCAACAACGAAACACTCTGGTGACGCATACCAGTTGTACTTGCTAACATAATATAATCCTTTGCGTGTTGTGTTGGCTTAGTTAATGCTTGATGATTATATATTTTATATAAAAGATCTTCATCAAAATAGAAGTCCTTTGAACCTTTACACGCACCTATGACAAGTCGTTTATCGTCAAGATGTAATGTTGGATGAAGATGATAACCTCTTATGCGAGCTTCACCAAGCATATATTTTAAACGACTCGTAAAAGTATTAAGAGTATTTAAAGAATATCCTTCTTCATTTGTTATACGACTCTTACTTTTTTGGTGATTTACTTTTAATTTTATTTGATCTATTGCTATTTTATTAAGAATATCAATCATTGAGACAAAGACATCATAACTAAGCTCATGTACATATATTTTTTTTTCAATAAATTCTTGATAATTTTTGACGTGAGTGTTTACTTGAATGTATTTTCTCATTGACGAGTCAGCTAACTTTTTCTGTCCTTTTCTTACCAACTCTTTCGACTCTTCAATATAATCCTCTATAAAATCAGTAACCAAAATTTCGTCTGATTTTTTATCAACAACTTTTTTTTCTCTCCCAAGATTTTCGAGTAATTTTTGTTTAAAAAGTTCTAAATCTTCCCCTATTTCTACCCCCAAAAAATACATTAAAGTCTTATCAACTGCTCTCTCAAAATCCTCTAAAACCCTCTTAAACACAAGGACTTCTGGTTTTTTAGAATTTTTTATGTGTTGCGAGTTGAAACTATAATTCTCAGATTTTAATCCGAAATCATTATGGTTTATTGACTTTCCTATACTTATTTTAAGTCGTGCATTTGGAATATTGAACACACCAGTGATGTATGCGTACACTGGTTGATGTTTAGAAGTGTCCTTACTTTTTAACTGATAGTTAATCATATAGTTATATATTTTAAAATTATTTATTAAACAAAAATACCCCCAAATCTCGAGGTGAGAAATAGGGGTACTTTTAATGACTCAAAGTGTTTTTTAATGTCTTTTATTGTCTCTTAATATCTTATTAATAAAATAATTCAACTAAATGACTTATAATATATTATGTTGACTATTAATCATTTACCGACTCCAATTCGAAGCCCCAATCAATTCCTTTCTTAATTGCTGGAACGCCTTCTGTCATCCATTTTGGAGCAGGTTTATCTTTTAGATAATGATCAAAGAATTGCACTTGGCGTTGCTGAATATCATTTTTATTTGCACGTTTTATCAAGTTATGGTCATCACCATTATAATTTAACATCCAAACTGGTTTTCCTAAACGACGCAATGCCATAAACATCTCAATTCCTTGATACCAAGGAACAGCACCATCTTCGTCGTTATGCATGATTACAACTGGCGTCGTAACTTTTGGCATATTGAACAAAGGCGAATTTTCGATGTATAATTCTGGCGCTTCCCACAGCGTTTTACCGATTCTACTTTGCGTTTGTTCGTACTGAAATTGACGACTCATACCCGTTCCCCAACGAATTCCACCATAAGCAGAAGTCATATTAACAACAGGCGCACCCGTCCAAGCAGCAGCATACATATTGGTTGCAGTGATCAAATGTGCAACTTGGTAACCTCCCCAACTTTGTCCTTGTATAGCGATTTTACTTCCATTTACCCACGTATTTTTCTTCAACGCTTCTACTCCTGAATTGATATAATCTTCGGCAGATTTCCCTGGATGACCAATTGTATATGAAATATCTGGTGTAAATACAATGTAATCGTTACTTACAAAATACGTATGATTGATACGAGAAGGCGTTGGCGCAGGCGCTTGATAACGATTTAAATTATCCGAAAGTTTTTCGTAGAAGTAAACAATCATCGGATATTTTTTATTTGGATCAAAATTCTCTGGTTTATACACAACTCCTGTTGCATCTTTACCTGAATATGTTTTCCACGTTACCAACTCACCATTCCCCCAAAAATAATCTTTTTGTTGCGGATTGATTGCAGATATCTTTTTCTCATCTTTAAAATTTGTTGAAACATAAACATCAGGAGAATTTCGGAACGATTCTTTTGTATAAATAAATTCGTTCGCATTCAACGCTTTCGTCATTTTTTGCGTTCCCCAAGTATTCGACATGACAACTTCTTCAGGATTTTTTGCTTTCGAAATGATTGTTTGATAAATTCCAGATTGTTTATTCTGATTATTAAAAGCACCTAAATAAACTAAATTATCTCGATTAATTGTTTTAATATCATCATTTAATTGATTGATATCAAACGTAATATTATGTTTACGACCGAAACCATTTGTCATATTTTCTGGACGACGATTTCCAACCAAATCAAACTCCCAAATATCATAACGATCTTTGATTAAAACCGTTTCGTCATTATCAGTAAAATAGGCAACTCCATATTCTTGCGCTAAAGTTGGTGAATCATTTTCTTCGTCATAAAATTTCACTTTCAGCTTTTTATTCAGAACTTTTGTTTCCTTTGTTTCGATATTATAGCTCGACCATAATCCATTTTCGGCATTATAAAAAACAGCAAATTTTCCATTCGGCGACATTTCCACTTTTCCAGCCAAAGCTTTTGCAAATAATTCACGCTCTCCCGTTTTCGTATTAATGATATAATAATCTTTACGACCTGTTACATCCCAATTCAAGCTTAATCGATAGGCATTATCAGAAGTTCCTAAAGCAAAATTTGAATTTCCTTCGTTCAAAATCTCGACTTGATTCATATCCAAATCCGCTAATTGTGTCACTTTTACAGGATTCGATAAATCAATCACAGATAGGTACGAACGTTTTTTCTCACGCTCAAGATTCTTCAATTGTTGTGGTTGAATAAAATCGTCTTTGTAACTCCAAACATCCACTTTTGCATGATCATCAGCAATCAAAGTTGTGTCTTTTTCTGCTAATTTCGGCATCAAACCAATGAACAAAGAATTTCCATCTTTGCTAAATTTTGGTTGACGATTTTCTGAAACTTGCCAATCTTTTTTCAATCCTAACAATTCAGATTTCTTAATTTGCTGTGGATTATTTGTTGTAGAATAATATAAATAATATGTTTTATTTTCCTTTTTCTCTTCGTCAGAAGTTCCAACAAAAGCGACTTTATTTGCTAATTCATCAAACGCAAATTGTTTAAAATCACCAATTGTATCTACCAATTGTTTTTGAACAAACGTTGCTGTATTCACTAAGAAAACACCATATTTAGTTTTATCTAAACTATCTTTTTTCTCTTGTTTAGTCGAAAAAATTAATTGCTTACCATTCTCGCTAAACTCATAATTCATCACATTTTTGAATGATTTTCTCTGACCTGAAATCAAATTTCTCAACACCAATTCTAACGGCGTATCTTTCTTATCTTTTCCAGCTGATTTTGCAACTTTATCCTTCGTTTTTGTAGAATCTGACTTGTCTTTTTTATCATTCTTCGTTTCTTCTTTTTCTAATAAATAAGCTAAAAGAGAACCTCCTTTTTTCGGTGTTTTGAATGATTTTATATTTGGTAATTTCTCGACTTGATTAGTTGCAAGATTTAATATTCCGATTGAATCTTTAGCAATTTCATGTTCCTTTTTCTTTTTGATTCTAACCAATTTCAAATCTTTGTAAAAAGGTCGAATTTTAAAAACGGCAAACTTAGAATCTGCTGTAAAAACACTTTGTTCTCCTCTATGAAAACTTAGATTTTTATCTGTTTTCAGTCCAAAAAAATTCAATGTATTATCACTTTCTTGTGCATTAACTTGATAAGCAACCCACGAACCATTATTCGATAATTCTTTCATTCCAATTGATTGCCATTCATCAAAAACAGTCAAATCTAATGGTTTCTTTTGCGCATCAACATTTGTTGCCAATAAAGCGATTGCCGCAGCATACATTGCTTTTTTTGTCATCAGTTGAGTCGCATAATTTCTAAATATTTTAGTAGATAATTTCGATTTCATTCTAACTAATTTTATGCGTTAATTTTTAAAGAAATGTGAAAATACTAAAGTTTTTAGAAACTATGAGGATATTTTAGTTTAATAATACTTTCGGTTGTATTTTTGTTAAAATTCTTTTTATGAAAAAATATCTATTAAGTATTGGATTTGGAATTTCGATTATTGCATCAGCACAAAATATTCAGATTGTTCCACTTGGAGTTTATGGTGGTAGCAACGAAAGCAATCTTTCTTCTTATTTGATTGGTGAAGAAACGACAAATAGCTATTTGGCATTGGATGCTGGGACAATTCTTTCTGGAATCAATAAAGCAATAGAGAAAGGTACTTTTGAAGAACAAAATAGTAAAGTTCTGAAAAATTATATCAAAGGATATTTTATTTCACATGGACATTTGGATCATCTTTCAGGCATGATTATTAATTCTCCAGAAGATGCAAACAAGCCTATTTATGGTATTTCTGAAACAATTTCAGTTTTAAAAAATAAATATTTTACTAATGATGCTTGGGCAAATTTTGCCAATGAAGGCGAATCGCCAATTTTGAATAAATATTACTACAAATATGCAGAAATAGGAACACCTTTCACAATAGAAGAAACTAATTTTACAGGAACAATTTACGAATTGAGTCATGTAAATCCTTTGAAAAGTTCGGCAATATTAGTCGAAAATGGCTCAAATGCAGTCTTATATTTTGGTGATACAGGAGCAGATCGTATCGAAGGAACTAAAAATTTAGCAACTATTTGGAAAGCAATTGCGCCTAAAATTAAATCAGGTAAACTGAAAACAATGATGTTAGAAGTTTCTTTTCCTAATTCTCAACCTGAAAAATTATTATTTGGTCATTTAACACCAAAATTGATGAACGAAGAATTAGGTGAATTAGCGAAAGAAGTTGGAAAAAGTAAGTTGAAAGGTTTTACAATCATCGTTACTCATATCAAGCCAAAAGATGATTATGAGCAAAAAATTAAAGACGAATTGTTAAAAGATAATCCATACAACATCAATTATATTTTCCCTCAACAAGGTGAAAGAATAATTCTAAAATAAATAATAATTACGAATTTATCATTTAAAGTCAAGATAATTTTTAATCATTTTATTTTAGTCGGTCAATTTTTATTATTTTGATAAATTAACGCTATTGATTTTTCATTAATTCGTATGGCTATTCTACATTTGAATAAACCATAAGAAAAAATGACCGCGCAAATAGGAGAAATTTTATTAATCGACAACCAACAATATATTATAGCCGAACAACCATTACATCATTATTTTAGAAAATTAAATCATCCACCTTATTTTACTCCGCCTTCGCCAACGTGCTGGAGAGGATATTATGGGAAATGGGAATTGAGAAATGACGAATTGTTTTTGATTAATTTCAGAGGATATTTGGATGATTTAGATGAAGTTGAATTGAATTATTTATTTCCAAAAAGAGAAGAAGTTTTTGCGAGCTGGTATTCTGGAATTATTAAAATTCCAAAAGGAAAATTATTACAATTTAATCAATTGACACATACATCTATTTATGAAGAAGATTTGATGCTGTGTTTTGAAAATGGAAAACTAATCGATTATATCGTTCATAGCAATTGCACAAATTCTGAACGAGAAGTTGAGATCTAATCAATCGAACGCTTCAAAGCTTGTCGGTGAATTCGTCTTGTTATTTGACCTTATTATTCTTTCGAATTCACCGATTTTTATAAAATAAAAAAAAACCAACTGAAAAGTTGGTTTTTTCTTTTATCATTAAATTGTCCCGTCCTGAAATAGCGATACAAAAAAGAAATCGTTATTATGGAAGAAAGAAGCAATTATGTAAAACGTACTCAGCGAGATTACAGTATGTCTTTTAAGTTGAGTGTTGTAAAAGAAATCGAGTGTGGGGAGTTATCTACTGTGGGTGCTTGCCGTAAGTATGGCATCCAATCTCGAAGTACAGTTATGAGTTGGC
>NZ_DJBB01000049.1:0-24445 GCF_002429865.1 Empedobacter sp. UBA5987 | reverse complement strand
GCATATATTTCTTGAATTTTGTCTTTAATCCAACGAATCCAAGGTTTTTTTTACGATATCATAGCGAACAACTAAATCAGCTACAATCTCTTTTAAACGCTGATTCTCTTTGCGTAAATCACTTACATCATCACTTGTTGCTTCTCGTGTAATATCTCCAGATAATCGTTTTTTACCAGCTTCTAAAAATTCTTTATTCCACTTATAAAATTGAGATTGTGAAATAGCATATTTGCGGCAAAGTTCAGCTACTGAAATCTCAGCACGTAAGGCTTCCATCACAATTAAAATCTTTTGTTCCGCTGTAAATATTCGTCTTGTGTTTTGACGAATATCTTTTACATATTTCTCTGGAGTTTTCTTTTTTGAATTTGCCATAATTAAAGTTAATGCTTTTTAAAACACTAGCTTAAATTTTAGGTCTTAGATGTCCACTTTTTGCTGACGATTTACAGAATACCGACAGTAGAGTTTTTCTCATATATGTTAGTGTTAATTAGTAATCGAATATACTCCTTTTTTTGTAAATGATTGATATTTAACAAAAAATAATATTCTGCTATAGTAACTACGTTTAAAAGAATTGCACGCCAAAAAACATTAAAATAAAAAAGGAGCTAATTAATAGCTCCTCATTTATTTTGGAAAGTTTTTTTTGCTAATTATTATTTAACAAATTAATACGCTTTTGCATATAAAACTCTGTATTTTGCTGGTTTTCCAGAGAAAACATCTACTCCTTCAGTAGGCGTTTCAAAAGCTTGAGGAATACAACGAATTGTTGCTTTCGTCTCATTTTTTATAGCTTCTTCTGTTTCTTCTGTTCCGTCCCATAAAGCTGAAACAAAACCACCTTTATTTTCGATAATATCTTTGAATTCTTCAAAAGTTGTTGCTTCTGTTGTATGAGTATCTCTAAAATCTGACGCTTTTTGGAATAAATTTGTTTGAATATCTTCTAATAATTTCTCTACCTCAGTTGACACATTATCCAACGCAATAAATTGTTTTTCTAATGTATCACGACGAGCAACCTCAACATGACCTTTTTCTAAATCTTTTGGTCCAATTGCAATTCGTACAGGAACACCTTTCAATTCGTATTCAGCAAATTTCCAACCTGGTTTCGTTTTATCATCATCATCAAATTTGATCGAAATTCCTTTCGCTTTCAATTCAGACGAAAATTTATCCACCACTTGACGAATTTCTTCTAATTGTTCTTCTGTTTTATAAATTGGAACAACAACAACCTGAATTGGCGCTAACTTTGGAGGTAAAACTAATCCTAAATCGTCAGAATGCGTCATAATTAATGCACCCATCAAACGAGTAGAAACTCCCCAAGAAGTTGCCCAAACATATTCTTGTTTTCCTTCTTTGCTTGCGAATTTAACATCAAAAGCTTTTGCAAAGTTTTGCCCTAAAAAGTGAGAAGTTCCCGCTTGTAAAGCTTTACCATCTTGCATCAACGCTTCGATTGTATAGGTATCATCAGCACCCGCAAAACGCTCAGAATCTGACTTTCTTCCTTTTACAACTGGAATTGCCATAAAATTCTCTACAACATCCGCATATACTTCTTGCATTTGTTGCGCTTCCGCAATTGCTTCTTCTTTTGTTTCGTGAGCTGTATGCCCTTCTTGCCATAAAAACTCGGCAGTTCTCAAAAACAAACGCGTACGCATTTCCCAACGCACAACATTTGCCCATTGATTAATCAAAATTGGTAAATCGCGGTACGACTGAATCCAACCTTTGTATGTACTCCAAATAATTGCTTCTGAAGTTGGACGAACAATTAATTCTTCTTCTAATTTTGCTTCTGGATCTACAATCAACTTTCCTTTGTTATCAGGATCATTTTTCAATCGATAATGCGTTACAACCGCACACTCTTTTGCAAAACCTTCTGCGTTTTTTTCTTCGGCTTCGAATAAACTTTTAGGAACAAATAAGGGGAAATAAGCATTTTGATGACCTGTTTCTTTAAATCTTTTGTCTAATTCTGCTTGTAGTTTTTCCCAAATAGCATAGCCATATGGTTTGATCACCATACACCCTCTAACCTTCGAATTCTCAGCTAAATTTGCTTTTACAACAAGCTCATTGTACCACTTAGAATAATCCTCAGCACGAGTTGTTAATTTTGCCATAATCTTTTATATTTGTTGATAAGTTTCGTATCTTTACTTGGCATAAAAATTGCCTTTAAATTTATGCAAATTTAATTATTACAAACGATGTAAATTTATAATTATGAACAAAGTTTATAAAATTTCTAATAAAATTTCTGCAACTACATTAATTCTTGTGGCTGCATTAGGAATTTCATCTTGTTCGACTTATCAACCAAGTGGTTACGAAAGCGACGGAGTTTACTATAATCCGAAAACAGATAAAACCTATCAACAAGCTCAACTACAACATGGTAACGAGCAAGGAGAACAAGAAAATAAAGGGGAAATAAAAATTGGTAGTCCATACTTCGATGCAGAAGGAAATGGTGCTGAACAATTTTATTACCAAGATGATGTTGATAGCACAAATGATAATACTCAATCTAAATCAGCAACCAAAGTTAAAATTAACGGATATGGTTTAGGTGGTTACAATTATTTTGGAAACAACGACTATACATTAACTTATAACGGATCGAGTAATTATAACTGGGGACGTAATGATGGTGTAGAAATTAATATCTGGAACAACTATCCTTGGTACAGCTACGGATGGGGAGGTTTCTATAATCCATATCGTTGGGGATATTACAATCCTTGGTATGGTGGATGGTACGGAAACGGATTTGGTATTTCATTCGGATGGGGATGGAACGATCCATGGTATAATGGATATTATGGTTGGGGTTGGAATAGACCTTACTACGGTGGATATTACGGAGGTTACTACGGATGGAACAATTGGTACGGATATCCTGGTTATTATGGATATGGATACAATCGTCCAAGAGGAATTTATTCTCAACCAGGTTACAGAAATGGTGGTCGTTTAAATAACACGATTAATTCTACTCGTCCTGTTGGAAGTTTAAATGGTAGAAACAACCAAATCTCTACAGGTTTAAGACCAACTCGTGATAATACAATTAACAATACAACACGTCCAACTCGCGAAGTAAGACCAGGTGCAGACCAAAGTCAAATTAACGGAACTCGTCCTACAAGAGAGGTTAGACCTTCTGTTAATCAAGGACAAATGAACAACACGCGTCCAACTCGTGAAGTAAGACCAAGTGTAGACCAAAGTCAAATTAACGGAACTCGTCCTACAAGAGAAGTTAGACCTTCAATTAATCAAGGACAAATGAACAACACGCGTCCAACTCGTGAAGTAAGACCGACACAAACACAACAGCCTACTTACAACACAAGACCGACTCGCGAAGCTCAACAATACCAACAACCAACGAGAAGCTATGAAAGAACAAATAGCATGAACAATTCTCGCCCATCATATTCTACACCTTCTCCAAGTAGAGGTAGTAGTATGAGTAGCGGAAGCATGGGAGGTGGTTCTCGCGGAAGTAGCACAGGAGGAGGCTCTCGTGGTGGAGGAAGAAGATAACTAGATTTAGATCATATAAAAATGAAAAAAATATTATTAAGCCTTTGTACCTTAGCTGGTACATTGGCTTTTGCACAACAGAACAAAGGATACGAAACTCAGTATTCTACAAATGCTATAAATTTATATTCGCAAGATATTAACAGCGGAAATGCTAAATATATTGGTGTTGGTGGAGCTGTTGGTGCATTAGGAAGTGACATTACTTCTGTCGAGCAAAACCCTGCTGGATTAGGAGTAGCAATTAACTCTGATGTCCAAGTAACAGCTGGTGTTTCTACTTTTAGCAACAAAACTAATTTCGGAACAAATATCAAAGAATCTGAAAGCAATTTTGATTTCCAACAATTTGGAGGAACATTTGTTTTTGCAAATGAAGCTTCAAAATGGAATCGTTTTACAGTTGGTGTCGCTTATCTTAATCAGCGTTTAGACAATTATTCATCAATTGGAACAAATGAAGGTATTAAATTTGCTGATCCAGACGGAACTTTCAATGGTTACATCAAAGATATTGATGGATATAAATCTAAATTCTCTGTTAATTTAGGAACAAGTTATGACGACAAAGTTTATTTGGGATTTGGATTAAACTTCCACGAAACTAACTATTCTGGTTACGAACAATATGCAGAGCGTGATGACGACAATGGAAAAACCTACGTATACAATGCAGATGGAGCTCCATATAGTGAAATTGGACAAGGATTTTCTTTCTCTTTAGGTGCTATTTACAAAGTGAATCATAATGTACGTTTAGGCGCAGCCTATCATTCTCCTGTTTGGTACAATGTTTCGGAAGATTATTATGCAGCAAACTTCATCAATAACGGAACTGCTGTAGATTCTTATTATATGTATTCTTCTGATTATGATATGACTCGTGGTGGACGTCTTGTAGGAAGTTTAGGTTTTGTTGTGGGTAAAAATTTATCTCTGGGTGCTGATTATACCTATCACATGAACAATGATACAAAATTAAAACCATCACAATATTTTAATTCTTCTAATAATTTTATCAATGATTTTGTAAAAAATTCAAGTGAAGTTAGAGTTGGTGCGGAATACCGTGTAGATCGTTTCAAAGTAAGAGCTGGTTATAATTATATAACTTCTCCTTACAAAGATTTTACAATGGATATTGCAAACGAAAATAATGTTGTAACAAACGCTGCTGTTTTATCGAAAGCATTTCAAGGAGATATTAATCGTGCAAGTTTTGGTTTAGGATATGATTTTGGCGGATTCTATATAGATGCAGCTTATCAGTATCAAACTCAAAAATATCAACAATTGATTGGTGGAACAGATTATATTAATACTAATAATGAATTTGTTTCTTTACCTAACACTTACGCTCCAAAAGTTAAATTAAACAACAATTTATTCTTATTGACATTAGGTTGGCAATTCTAATAAAGAAAATAGATATAAAAAATCGGATGAAATTCATCCGATTTTTTTGTAGTACTAAATATTAACTTATCATAGTTTTAAACAAAAACTATTAGTTTATTCTTTTGATAGAAGACATTCCAGAAGTGCTCACTTTCGTTTTCAAACTATTTTCGTCTACATAACGAACAGAACTCGCTCCAGAACTATCAGCAGTCAAATTATTCACAGCCCAAACTGTTGTAGAACTTGCTCCTGAACAATCAACAACTACATTCGCAGCTTTCAATTCTTTTCCAACAAATGAAGAAGCTCCCGAAACTGAAATGTTTAAATCCTGTACATTTCCAGAAATTTTCATACTTGATGCACCAGAATTATCAACCGAAATAGAATTAGAAACTACATCTAATTTCAAATTACTTGCTCCTGATAAATCAACCGCCATTTTTTCTACTTTTTGTGTTGGTAAAACGGTTACATTCGTTGCACCAGAAAGATTAAATGAACGTAATTTTTGATGAGGGAATTTAATTTTAATAGAAGAATTTTTCAAGTTTATGGTTCCATTAATTTTCATCACCAAAACACCATTTTTCACTTCAGTCGTGATTCTATTCATAATATTATCTGGCGCTTCAACCGAAATTTGACCATTATAATTACCATCCTCGACTGTAACACTTATTGCGCTACTTACGTCAATTCCTTCAAAAGAAGCAACTTTACGCGTTTCCGTTACTGTATTACTACTCGCTTCTACTCGATCTAAATAATTAGAAGCTGGTGATTTAGAATTTAAATCGACCGAACAACTCGCAAATCCTAACGAACTGAATATTAAAATTGGAAGAAAAATGTATTTCATATAGATGTCTTTTATTATATAGACGCATTAACTTCTAAAAAGTTACAAAAAATATTCACTTTATTTATCATTCTAAATCAATCCGTCATAAATATTTAGTAATTTCGCTAACTATGAAAATCATCAGTTACAATGTAAATGGAATTCGCGCTGCGATGACGAAAGGTTTGGTTGAATGGTTAGAGGCTGCACAACCAGATGTTTTATGTATTCAAGAAACAAAAGCAATGCAAGAACAAGTGGACACAAAACCGTTTGAGGAATTGGGTTATCACATTTATTGGCATGCAGCAGAGAAAAAAGGATACAGCGGAGTGGCTATTTTCTCGAAAATAAAACCAAATCATGTACAAATAGGAACTGGAATAGATTATATTGACAGAGAAGGTCGCGTTTTGCGACTTGATTTTGACAATGTTTCGGTAATTAGTTTGTATTTGCCAAGTGGAACAAATATTGATCGATTAGACTTTAAATTACAATTTTGCGAAGATTTTAAAGATTATATCAAAGAACTTAAAATCTCTCATCCAAACATTGTAATTTGTGGCGATTATAACATTTGTCACGAAGCAATTGATATTCACGATCCTGTTCGTAATGCAAAAGTTTCTGGTTTTTTACCTGTCGAAAGAGAATGGATGACTGCTTTTCTTGATGAATGTAATATGATTGATTCTTTTCGTTATTTTGTAAAAGAACCTCATCATTATTCGTGGTGGTCTTACCGTGCAAATGCGCGCAATAATAACAAAGGTTGGAGAATCGATTACAATATGGTGAGTAATACATTAGAAAAAAATATGACGCGTGCCACGATTTTACCAGAAGCAAAGCACTCAGATCATTGTCCTGTTTTATTAGAATTAGACGTTTAAGATTATATAAATGAAAAAAATTGTACTTTGTTGTTTAACACTTTTTGCAATTGCAAGTTGCGTTCCTCAGAAACAACACCAAGAATTGGAAGCTAATTATTACAGAGCTTTAGACGATCAATCAAATACATCTAAAGATTTGACATTAGCTAATTTGAAAATCGAAACTCTTGAAAAAGATTTAGCAAAAGCTAAAAGCGAATTATACATTAAAGATACAGCTTTGACAAATGCACAAGCTATGATTAGAATGGCTCAAAAAGAACATGATACTAATTTGCAAGAATTGTATTCTGCATTGAATAGTTCTGGAGAAAAATCAAAACTTTTCTATACTCAATTAAACGAAAAAGAAAAGCAAGTTGCAGAATTAACGCAAAAAGTAAAAGATTTAGATGCTAAGATTGATCAAAAAGATACAGAAATCTTCAATCTAAAAAGACAAATCTTAACACAAGAGATTAACCAAAAGGTTTCGGAAGCAACAGCTACGCCTCCTAAAACAACAACTCCAGCAAAACCAAAAACAACAACAAAAAAGTAAATATAAAAGTCTTATCATAATTGGTAAGACTTTTTTTATTCTTTAAATCGAAGTAACTTTGCAAGAACTAAAAAGTTTTAATGAAAGTTATTTGCGAAACAAAAAGTTTGGTATTACGAGAGTTTTTCGAAATTGATGCATTCGAATTATTTCAATTAAATTCTGACAAAGAATTGATGAAAATTGTCAACGAAAAACCATATAAATCTGAAGACGAAGCGAAGTTTTTTATCGAAAATATGGAGAAACATTACCAAGAACATGGTTTTGGTCTTTGGGGTGTTCACGAGAAAAAAAGCGGACGATTTGTTGGTTGGGGAGGTTTGCGTCAAACAAAATACGGTGCAGTTATCAACATTCGTCTGAAACGCAAATTTCAGAACAAAGGTTACGGAACAGAAGTTTTGAATGCGATTGTAGATTATGCAAAAAATGAATTGAAATTAGATAAAATTGCTGCAAAAGCAAATGCAAATCAACCTGAAACATTGAAACTTTTACAAAAATCTAAACTTGAACAATCAGAAGAGAACGAATTAATTTTCAAATTATAAAAAATAAAAAAAGCCTTGATAATGATTTACCAAGGCTTTTTATTGAAAAAAATCTCTTTCTGCAATCAATGTCTTTTTTCCATCAACTACTCTATACTTTTTTATCCATAGTTGTTTCTGATTATAAACATACTCAAACTCTTCAGTTCGATGTTTATTATAACCTCCAATCATAATTATTGGATATTCTTTTTCTGGAATACTTTTCCTTTCAAGTTTGACTACATTTTGAAATTTATCATACTGATATTGTTCAATATCAACTTGTAATTGATTTTGGGTATAATAATAATTTTTAACTGATTTTACATTTCCCAAATCATCATATAAAAATTCTTTTTTTAAACTAAAAGCAGAATCTTCAACTTCAGGATAAAGAGTTGTTATTTTTTCTGGTAATTCAGAAGCTCCTTTATAAATATAACTTTTTTTATCTTTCTCTAAAATCCTACCTAAATCATCATACTTCAAGATATAATTTGTTTGAAACAAAAGTTCATTATTAGCTATATTATAATTATTTACGCTTATTAAATTACCTATCGTATCATAAATAAAAGATTCTTTTCTAACTATATTATCTTTAGAAAAATAAAAGATTAAATCTGTCACTCTACTTTTCTTTAAATTATATTCAGTAGTTGACCCCATAAAACTTTTGAATACAACTTGACGATATGATGAATAATCCTCATGATTCGAAAGACCTTCAAAATCATTAATTTGACCAAAACAAAACTGAAATATTAAACAAAGAAATACCGTATAACAAATTTTCATCAAACTATTGTTTTATTTCTTTTTAGGTGGGAATTTTTGCAACAATTTCGTTACACCTTTCTGAATATTCGCTGCACGAACTTCTGGCGAAGCTTTCAAGGGCATTTGAATTTTCAAGGTTCCTTCCCAAACTAATCTTCCTTCATCCTTCATAGAAATCGTATAATTTTGATTTAGTTTTTGAGACATAATCGGAATTCCAACCGAAACTCCACCTCCAAAACCATAACCACCCGTTCCCATTCCAATTCCAACATTAGAATTTTGTTGCTTCGAAACATATTCTTCTGGCTTCACGTCTAACGTTAAATTTCCATCATTCGACTTCTGAAAACCTCTGTATAACATTCCTTTTTCAATCGAAGAATATAATCTAGCAGAATCTAAATCATTCAATCCTAAATTTCCTGTTTGCGTAAAAGAATACGTTCTATTTGTTTCAAAATCAAAATCTCGGTCATAATCTACCGCTACATTCTGCGTGCTACACGAAACTATTGTTAGGAAAATAGCACTTAATAAAAGTATTTTTTTCATTGTTAATATTTTAATGATGAGAACCTGAAACGAGTTTAGGTTGACAAATCACGCCCGGTTGAACTTATTTCAACATCATGTGAACTATTTCAAAGAATTAATATAAATTTCTACCACTTTTCTTAATGAATCAAAACCAATGTCGTCTAAATTAATTTCGTTGATAGCAATCCATTTTATAGCTGCAATTTCATCTTTTTCAAGAACAATTTCTTCGTCAGGAAAATCAGCAATAAATGCTAAATCACACGTTTTATACGGAACTTCTTTATACTCATATGTATTAGGTTGAGATAAAAAATACTTGAAATTCTTTAAAGGAATTTTAATTCCTAATTCTTCTTCAATCTCTCGTTGACACGTTCTTTCTGCCGACTCATCTGGATCTGTAAATCCACCAGCTAAATCTAACATTCCCTTTTTTGGTTCTTTATTACGAACAGTAAACAAGATTTTGTCATCTTTTTTAAGAATAACCGCCACCGCAGCAGCTACGTTTTGATAATAGACCAAATCGCAATTGTTACATGACATTTTTCTAAAATCAAAATGATCGATAGAATGTCCACAATTGGGACAAAACTTGAATGATTTTATCATTTCTTTTCTATTTTAATGTAAAATCTGAAACAGATTCAGGATGATTAAACTATTTATTTCTTGGATGAAATTTAATAATCGCATCTCGAATAAATTCTTGATCAACATGCGTATAAATTTCAGTCGTCGTAATACTTTCGTGTCCCAACATTAACTGAATTGCACGAAGATCTGCTCCATTTTTCAATAAATGAGTCGCAAAAGAATGACGAAATGTATGCGGACTAATTGTTTTTTTAACTCCAGCAATTATCGATAATTCTTTCACGATTGTAAAAATCATTACTCGTGTAAGGTTTTTACCTCGTCTATTTAAGAACAAAAAATCTTCAAATCCAACTTGTATAGGAAGATGAATACGAATACTTTCTTTGTACAAGTTAATATATTTTATCGTATAATCGCTAATCGGAACAAGTCTTTGTTTGTTTCCTTTCCCAATAACACGAATAAAACCATCATCAAAAAAAAGATCAGAAATTTTGAGATTTATCAATTCCGAAACACGCAAACCACAACCATAAAGGACTTCTATAATCGCACGATTGCGCTGTCCTTCTGGTTTTGATAAATCAATTACTTCAATCATTTTATCAATTTCTTTTTCAGAAAGTACATCAGGAAGTTTCATCCCAATTTTTGGAGTTTCGAGCAAAGAAGTTGGATTATCTTCTCTAAAATCTTCGAGTTGTAAGTACCCAAAAAAGCTTTTCAAGCCAGAAATAACACGCGCTTGCGAACGCACGCTATATTCACTCGATGCAAAATCGTGTACAAAATCCCTCAAATCATCTTGCGAATAATCTAAAGGTTGTTTATCAGAATAATTAATTAATTTTTGAATATCGCGTAGATAACCTTCAATTGTATTAGCAGAAACTCTTTTTTCTAATTTCAGATACATTTGATAGTCATACAAAGCATCTTTCCACAGCATTTACTTCGTTATTTTTTCAAGTTCAAAAATACGCTTTATCATTTCATCTTCGGGCATCCAAACTTGATAAAATGCTCGAGAACCATATAAAGTTCCAGCAATTGTGGCTTTCATGTAGTTATCAACAGTTGTTGAAAAGACAGGATTGAACTCATTTGAAGGAATTCCTAAAACACCTAAAAACTCATTTCTATACATTCCAGCACTGAAATATTTCAAATAAATTGCTTCGTTATGAAACATGAAAAAATCGTGAATTGAATAAATTTTCTTGAATAAAAAGTCATTAAAATAATTTGCATCTTGATTATAATACAACCAATTCGAAACCGAATTTGTATCTAATGCAACAAACTCATCAGGAATAATTCCACCACCACCGTACACTTTTTTACCTGAAGGCGCCGTAAACTCTAAGTCTTTATTAATTTTAATTGAATCTTTACTATATAATTCACCCGATTTTAATCGTTTGTATAAATCGTCACTGTATTTTGCAGTTTTTTTATCAAATGGTTTTTGAATAGATCGTCCAGAAGGTGTGTAATAATTCGCAACTGTTAAACGAACTTTGGTATCATCGCCCAAATTAATTTCGCGCTGTACCAAACCTTTACCAAACGAACGACGACCAACGATAATTCCGCGTCCATA
This sequence comes from Empedobacter sp. UBA5987, assembly GCF_002429865.1. Lineage (NCBI taxonomy): Bacteria > Pseudomonadati > Bacteroidota > Flavobacteriia > Flavobacteriales > Weeksellaceae > Empedobacter > Empedobacter sp. UBA5987. Next base: position 13,113 of record NZ_DJBB01000049.1, on the reverse strand, counting down.
ATCTTGTAACGCTCCCGCAACAATCTCACTCGAGGAAGCAGAATTTTCGTCCATTAAGACGTAAATTTTTCCTTGTTCGAAAAGACCTTTATTTGTAGCGTAAATATATTTTTTACGTTTTTGTTTGTCTTGTGTGTAAACAATTAATTCATTTTTTGTTAAAAATTCATCGGCTATTTCTTCGGCAATATGCATGATTCCACCTGGATTTCCACGTAAATCAAAAACCAAAGTTTTCATTCCTTGATCCAATAAATTTTGTAAACCTTCGTGAACTTCATTTGCAGAATTTTCAGAAAAACGAGTCAATTTAAGATAACCAATATCTTTCGTTAACATATGTTTTCCAGTAACCGTAGGAATTGGTACAATAGTACGATTTAGCGTAACAGAAATTGGTTTTTGATCGCGAATAACAGATAGTTTAACTTCCGATCCTTTCTTCCCCTTCAATAAACCTTCTATTGTTTTATTATCTTTTGCAACCAAAGATTGATTATCTGCAGCAATTAATTGATCTCCAAATTCTAGTTTGCCATAATTTTTCGTTCCAGGTAAAGTACGTTCAACAACAATGGTGTCATTCATTGTGCGAAATTGAATTCCAATTCCAACAAATTCACCTTTCAATTGCTCCTCTGCCTTTTGTACAGAAGCTTTGTCGATATATGTACTATGTGGATCTAGCTTGGCAACCATATAATGAATCGCATCATCAACCAAACTATCCGAATTAACATCGTTCACATATTCATTGTCAATCAAAGAAACTAATCGACGAATTTTTTGTTCGTTATCCGAATATTGCAAACCTACAACATCCTTGTTTTCATCGAACGCAAAGTCGTATTTTTTCCCAACCATAAAACCGATTAAGAAAATAATTATCACAACTAATACGATATTAATAACCTTGAAAAAACTTCTCATTGAAATGTTAACTGTATAATTCTTCTTCTGTAATTTGTCTAATTGTAATTCCTGATTTTTCTAAAAACTCTAACCCAGAAAGATCTTTGTATTGTTGAATGTAAACGATGCGCTTTATACCTGCTTGTAAAATAAGTTTGCTACAATCTGTACAAGGCGAAAGTGTGATATACAATGTCGCTCCTTCTGCAGATTGTGTAGAAGTTGCACATTTTAGAATTGCATTTGCTTCGGCGTGCAAAACATGCCATTTTGTATTCCCCTCTTCATCCTCACATTTGTTCTCAAAACCGCTTGGCGTACCATTGTAACCATCAGAAATAATCATTCGATTTTTAACAATAATTGCACCAACTTTTTTGCGTTCGCAATAGGATAGATTCGCCCATTCAAAAGCCATTTTAAGATAAGCTTTATCGTAACGTAATTGTTTTTCTAAGTTTGTTTCCATTTCTAACTAAGCTTCTTCTTTGTTTTTTGTCCATAAAGGCGGAATAAAAAATGGTAATGGATTTCGGAAAAATGCTTTTAATGTATGTGAAATCATCGTAAAAATCTTATAAAAAGGAATATTATTAGATCGCATTGCCATTAATAATGATAAGATAAAACTAACTAAGAAGTTGCTCCAACCAACCATGAAAATTGCAATAAAACCTATAATCATTGGTCCAATATCAAAATGATAGCCCATTCCTCCAATACCAATCGCGAAGTTTCCTGAAACGAAAGTAATGTGTCGAATATCGAAAGGTTGACCTGTAAAATCGCCAATCAAAAAGGCACATCCCATCATAAAACCGAATGCAACATTACCGACAACTCCTCCCATATTTTTCTCAAACCAATTCGAAATTCTTCTTCTTCTACGTTCTGAAAATGATTTCTTCAAAATGGGATGATTATAAATACGTTCTGGAATATTATGAAAACGTTGATTATTAATTGTAATTCCCGAAATTAATCCTGAAAGGAATAAGAAGACTCCAGCAATTGCTCCGAAGTAAAAAATATGCCAATCCATTGTCACCACTTCTTCCCAATAATGATAAGCTTTAGAATATTTTAAAACTTCTAATCCTAAGATTTCGTTGAGTAAATAAAATATTCCTAATGAAACCACAAAACCCGCAACAACATTTCCTAAAAAAGCAATCATTTGGCTTCTTACTAATTGCGCAAATAAAGTTGTAAAATCTTTCACATTCAGTTCAGAACCAGAAGTTGGTACAAGCGAACGAGCTAAACGAGCCGCTGTCATAGAAGGCTGTTTTGTAGCAAGCGTCATATGTGTCAAATAAATCGTACAAAAACCAACAGCGTAATTAATACTAAAGAAAAACGCTTTAAACAGTGGCGATGTATCATGTATATTCCCAATTCCGGTTTTGATAAAACACAAAAATGAAACGATGAAACCACCTCCACAAGCTGTCCAAAACATCTTATTATACTCTTTGGCTGTTTGCGTGATATATTTTTCGCCCGTTTTACCATTATGATAAGTCACTAAGAAAGTGATTAAATAAACCGTAGAACCTAACTGATTACTCATAAAGTTTTTCGGGGCATAAAACTCAACCCATTTCTTTGTTGCAAGACTATAGAAAGAAATTATTCCGTGTAATCTTAGTTCATTATAACTATTTAAAATCGTTTGCAAACGAACCAATTGTTGTTGTAAACGATTGATTTTTGATGCAACTTTCAATGAAATTCCTTTGTAATCTTTTTGCGTTAAAATATCATTTAACAAATGTTTACATTTAGAAATACTTTCTTTAATCTCTAACATATCAAATCCAGCTTGCGGATTTTCGATAATGTTACTAATCTGCATCGAAAGTTTAGAAAATGGATTATCAAGATAATTAACCTCGTTACTGTAACGCATCATTTCTTTGTCCGAAAATCCTCCAGTAATACGAACCGTCAAAATAGAAATTGCTTGTAAAAGCTGATTCTGAATATTGTTAACGTTTCCTTTAAAATTATCTGGTTCGATATCTTGATACAATACTTCGAAAAATTTTCGCCAACGATCTCTTGGAATAATTCGGATTGCTGATAAGTTTTTCGAATTATAAAAAATCTCATTTACCACAGAAGTTAATTCATTATTATCTTCGATATCTGGTAAAAGAGAATCCATTATTTTCTTTCGAAAAATGGATAATAAATTATCTTCCAGATGAATTCCACTATCTACTAAATAGCTAACGAAATTGATTTTCCCGAATGTATTTTGAAGTTCTTCGCGAAAAATTAATCGATATGTAGGGTTATTTTGAAGTTTAGAAATTAGATCATCTATAAAAGAAATTGAATCTGGATAATCTTTTCTTGCTTTCTCTAATAATCTTAGAAAAAAGCTCTTCTCGTATTTTTTATTTTGATCAAATATAGAGTCTAAAGCCATATTTTAATTTCTTCATTCAGAGTACAAAAGTAAAAAACTTATACTACCTAAGCAGTATAAATCAACAGAAATAAAAAAGTGATCCTTGATGAACCACTTTTTATATATTTAGAATTTAAAATTTTTCTTATCTATTGCTGGGTTGATTTTTATGTCATTAAATTTGATCACATATTCTCCTCCCTCTGTAGGTTTTCCCACAACTTTGGTAGCGAAAGATAATCCATTGTAATTTTTGAAATTAGAGTAATAAAGTGTTTCATCTTTATTTTTCTCCATTACAATTTCGTAAGAATTTTTGTCAAAACAATAAACTGTTGAATTCGCATTTTTTGTTAATTCGATTTTATAACAACTATTATTTTGATCGTATTTATCTACACCTAAGTATTTTACTTTAAATCCTTTTTGTTTATATTTCAAAATATCCGAATCAAAAGAGTCTGGTTTATAATCTTTTACAGCTACATTTTTCTTAGCAACTTCACTGTATGTCCATCCCATTCTACCATCATATCCTTCGTTCAAGATTTCTTTTCCATTCATCACAAACACTACTTTTTTGTTGTAAGGGCGTTGATGATAAACAATCATTGGATAAGAATCTCCAACATTTATAATGGCTTCTCCTTTTAGGATAATACTGTTCAAATTATTCCAAGCTGCTTCACCTCCTGTTTTTTGAATATGAGTTTCGATTATTTTCTCTGCATTTTGTGCAAATGTAGTCACAGAAAATAATGAAATCATAAGCGCGCTAAACGTCAATTTCGACATAAGAACTTTTTTAATTTTTAACAATCTGTCGAACAAGATATAAAAACTAATTTAAAGTTCTGTAAAGAAATATTGTCTTTTAGTCTTTTTTAACTTCTATATGCGCCCAATTTTCTCCTCTTAAGATACGGTAAACTTGACCTTGAGAAATATTAAATTGTTTTGCTAGTGTAGAAATTTTTGTTTTTCTATTTGGATCAATTAATTTCTTTTTTAGACGAATTACTTGTGCTTCTGTCAACTTACTATTTGGAATACTGTCTAAACGAGAACGTCCTTTCATCATTCTAAATAAATCCTTGTTGTGCTCTTTCCATTCGTCCAATGTTGCCCATTTCAAATTATCCATTGCGTTGTTTAATTTGTTATGATCCAAATGCACTACATATTCTTTATTATCTTTATTTGGTAAAAAAGTTTCGGCAACCATTTTATGTACATATTTAGCTGTACGTTTTCCGTCTGCTTTTGTTACCCAAATCGCACGATAACCGTTGTTAATCGCTCCTTCTAAGATTTTGTATTTATCTTGTCCTGTATATAATTTTTTTACAAGACCATCTTTTGAAACTAAAAAGGATCTTTTTTCAATTAATCCTTCTGCTTCGTATTCTTTCCATGAATCACTCATAATCACTATTTTACTTATTTACTCCATTTTACAACAACATTCATACCGAAATAATTTTTTAAATATTAATTAACTTAATTATTTCATTTACACATCAAGTATAGCTGATTTTAGGACAAATATAAATCATAAAAAGTTTAAAGATTATTTTTTAACAATAGTGGATAAGTACTTTTTTGCACGTTCTAAATCTTCTGGAGTATCAATTCCAACTCCTATCGATTCGGTTTCAATTACTTTAATCTTCATTCCGTATTCCAAATAACGTAATTGTTCTAATTTTTCTGCACGCTCATTTTGACGCATTTCAAGTGTTGAAAACTTCAACAAGGCTTCTTTTCTAAACGCATAAATCCCTAAATGACGAAAATAATTTGGTGTAAAATTGGTTTCGCGAGCGAATGGAATTGCTGAACGCGAAAAATAAAGCGCAAAATCGTTGATATCAGTAACCACTTTTACAAAATTAGGATTGTTAATATCTTCTTCTTTTGTAATGGATTCTTTTAAAGTCGCCACATCTACAGTTTTTCCCAATTCTCCATCAAAAGAGGATAAAATATCTGCCAAAGCTTTTTCGTTCACAAATGGTTCATCGCCTTGCACATTCAAAATAATATCACATTCTATATCTTGTATAGCTTCTGCAATTCTATCACTTCCTGTTTCATGATCTTTGATACTCATGATTGCTTTTCCGTTGTGCGAAACAATTTCATCAAAAATCAAATCAGAATCTGTTACCACAAAAACATCATCAAACAAATCAGTTGCAACAACATTTTCGTACGTCATTCTTATCACAGTTTTATCGCCCAATTGTTGCATCAATTTACCTGGAAAACGTGTTGCTGCATAACGAGCTGGAATTACGGCTATTTTTTTCACAATTTTTAATTTCAATTTTCTGTAAATTTAAAATAGATTCGGCTGAAATGCTTCTTTAATCAACAAAATAATTATAGTATCTTTGCTAAAATAAATTTTCTGTATGAAGATTGCTTTCAAAATTTTGTTATTTTTGATTTCATTAGGATTAATATATATCTTAATCAACGAGTTAAAAATTCAAGGATAAAGAAAAATTTATGTCAAAAACAACTCAACATTCGTTAGCGATTTTACTATCTCACGATATGCTTAGTTATATTACCAAAACAACCGACGGAGAAACGACTTCGTACTCGGATGTGTATGACTATTCGGTAGATTTTACAAATCTTAACAAAACGGAAATTGAGATTGAACATGAATTGCGTTCTAATTTGACTTTGCTACAAGAATATGATTATGTGCATATTTGTTTTTTGTCGACAACTGTAAATGTTGTTCCAAATCACTTTGCGCACAAACCTTTTGAGGAATTGTTATCACTTTCTAACTATAGTCCTGTAAAATTAGCGATCGATTGTCCTTTGGAAAATGTAGATGCATCAATTATCTACAATATTCATTATCCACTAAAAGATATTTTGCTTTCATTACCGAATTTGCAAAATGCGCGTTTGTATCATTCGGGCAAATTCTTGGTAGATTATGGAATGATTAATTCTAAAAACGATGAAATTTATATCAATTTAATGCATCAAAAATTAGAAGTTTGCGTGTTGAGCAATGGAGAATTTATTTTTTATAATCTATTTGAAACAAAAACGAAAGAAGACTTTTTGTTTTACATTTTGTATACATTAAATCAATTAAATATTAGTCCAAATACCGTTTCATTGTATGCTTTTGGCGATATCTTAAATTCGCCAGATTTTTACGAAACTTTACAAAAATATGTGCGTCATATTTCGTTTAACGAAGCAGACAAACAACTTGGGCAATATTTTACATTATATAAATTATTCGAATGCGAATCATTTCAGGAACATTAAAAGGAAAAAGAATCACAGCACCAACCAACTTGCCGGTGCGCCCAACAACAGACTTCGCGAAAGAAGCTTTATTTAATATCTTAAACAACGAATGGTATTTCGACGAAATTACCGTTTTAGATTTATTCTCTGGAATTGGAAGTATTTCATTAGAATTTGCTTCACGTGGAGCAAAAAAAGTAACTTCGGTTGATAATTTCTACGGTTGTGTAAAATTTTTGGACGAAACAGCGAAACAATTAAAATTAGATGATATTATTTCTACTGTAAAAAGTGATGTCATTAAATATTTGGACAAGCAACCAATCAAAAAGTTTGATATTATTTTTGCTGATCCTCCTTACGATTTGGATGTAGAAACTTACAAAAAAATCCCAAATTTGGTTATCGATAATCAATGGTTAGAAGAAGGTGGAAATTTTGTTTTAGAACACCCATCAAGCATTTCTTTTGAAGAGCATCCAAACTTTGTACAACACAAAAAATACGGAAACGTACACTTCTCTTTTTTCGAGTAAACATCCATTTTCTTAAAATATTTAACAAAATCGACTGATAGATGATATCTATCAGTCGATTTCTTTTTTTTATTTATACTAAGTCTAATTAAATTTGCATTATTAATTTTATTTAGAATAAATATATATAACATATGAAACGAAATAATCTTCTACTTGCGTCAATTACTCTGCTTAGTTTTTCTACGGCATTTGCTCAAGAAACAACGAAAGAGAAAAAAGATTCAATTAGCAATCTACAAGAAGTTGAAATTTTTGGAGATCGTAACAAGAATCAAAGAGGTTTAGAAACAATTACACGTTTTCCTGCAAATCCTCAAAATCAAGTTCAATCTATTTCAATTATTTCTGAAAAGTTAATTGAAGAACAAGGTGCACAAACAATTACAGATGCTACTCGTAATGTACCAGGTGTTACGTTATTTGGAAATTATGGAGGTATTCGCGAGTCGATGTCTATTCGTGGATATAGAGGAGTTCCTGTCTTAAAAAATGGTGTTCGTATGGACTCTGATTTCCGTACAGGATCTGCTGTTATTGATATGGCTGGTGTAGAATCTATTCAAGTTATTCGTGGTTCTGCTGCGGTTACACAAGGAATTGGAAATGGATTAGGTTCTGCTGGAGGTGTAATTAACGTTACAACAAAAACGCCACGTTACATCAACCAAGGACATATTTCTGCTCAATATGGAAGCTGGAATACTTTCCGTTCTACATATGATATTCAACGAACAGTTACAGAAGATAAAAATTTAGCTTTCCGTTTAACAGGTTCATATAACAATGGAGATAGTTATAGAGATGTTATTAACAGTAATTCTTTCTATGTAAATCCATCTATGGCTTGGAAAATTGATGATAAAACTGAATTTGTTGCTGAGTTTGATTATTACAAAGGAAATAAAACGCCAGATCGTGGAACTATCAATTTAGGAGATAATTTTACTGAAGCTTTATACGATATCGGTGATAAATTTATGGGATATGATATCGATAATACCGAAATCAAAAACTATTCTTACGCTGCTCGTATTACAAGACAGTTAACAAATAATATTAGTGCTAGAGTTGCTTACTTTAGTAACTTCTACAACAGTGACCAATTAGGAGCAACGTTAGCTTCACCAAAAGGAAGTACAGAATATAACATTCGTAATCGTGGATTAGGTCGTTCTTTTAGAGATGATAGAAACTCGACTTTACAAATTGACTTGATTGGTAAAGATATGAGATTTGGTGATTTCAAATGGAATTGGCAAGCTGGATATGATTATACAATCAACCGTTTAGAAACAAGAACTGCAGATGGTATCGGAACTATTGATCAAATTGATGTTTTCAAAGATATTAACCATTCGATCAACTTAACTCCTGAGCAAGAAGCTAAATTAGCTTGGAACAAAGACAAAACAAATCTATCAAGAGGTTATTCTTACGGATTTATGACACAACATCATTTCTCTTATAAAGATTTAATCACATTTGTTGGAGGTTTACGTTATAGCTATTTAATCGATAACCACGATGGTGTTGTAGATCCTGTTGTTGGTTTAGTTGTTTCTCCTTGGAGAAATGTAAATGCTTACATTACTTATGCAACAAACACAAGTTTACGCTCTGCTTTAAACATTATGACTGATGGAAGCAAAGCTGGACCTTCTGTTACAGATCAAGTAGAAGTTGGTGTTAAAACACAATGGTTCAACGACCGTTTACGTGCAAACGTAGTTTACTTCAACATGAACAACGATAACTTAACATTCGAAACATACGAAAATCAAACAGCAACTGGTTTATACGAAAAAGCTGGTAATTTGAGACGTAAAGGTATCGAGTTTGAAGTTGCTGGTCGTCCATTACCAAACTTACAAGTTATGTTAGGATATGCATACTTAGATGCTGGTTACCACGATTCTCCTCAATATGTAGAAGATTCAAGACCATCTAATGCGCCTTACAATACAGCAAATGCTTGGGTTCAATATAAATTTATTGAAAATAATTTCTTGAATGGTTTCACTGTTTCTGCTGGTGTTTACTACGTAGGTTCAAGACCATCTAACGAACAAAGTTTAGATCGTGATGCTCATGGTAATTTCTACGGAGGAAGCAAACCTTTCTTATTGCCAGATTATTATACATTAAATGCGCAAGTTGGATATTCTATGAAAAGATTTGACTTCCGTTTATTCTTTAATAACATTACAGATCAGTTAGGATACAATTCTTACTTCCGTGGAGGTTACATCAACCAAATCGATCCATTTAATATGGCTGCACAAGTAAATTTCAAATTCTAATTTTCTCAGAGTTAAACATATTTTTAGCATTTATTTAATAGGAAAACGACAGTTTTATAAACTGTCGTTTTTATTTTGGATAGAATTGACTAACTTTCGTCAAAATTTTTCTTAAAACATGAAAACAAAAATTACTGCTTTATTGATATTCTTTTGTTCGATTTTTACATTTGCACAAACAGAAAATACGCTAAAATCTATTCCAGAATTTTCTTTTGTAAAAATGCAATCCGAAGGAATTTTCAGTTCAAAAGATATCAAAAAAGGAAAACAAACGTTAATCGTTTTATATTCGCCAACATGTATTCACTGCCAATTAGCCTTGAATCATTTTAGCAATAATTACGAAGAACATTTAAAAAACACTCAGATTATTTTGGTTTCTGAATACGAAGCAAAAGACGCTATCCCTTTCCTAAAAGAGCACGCATCTAATTTTGTAAACAATAAAAATGTAGAATTATTATATGATTCTAATTACGAATTTGGTCCAATTTTTCAACCAACTTCTATTCCTACATTTTATTTATTCGACAAGGATAAAAATCTTGTTACAATCAAAAAAGGTTCTGTAGAAGCAAATCAAATTTTTAAATATTTGAAATAATTTAAAAATTAATCCATAAAAAAAATCCACTCAATTGAGTGGATTTTTTTGTTATATCTAATCGATGATTATTTACCTTGTTGTGCTTGAGCTTCGAATTGTTTTTGTAATTCTTTAATTTGCTCTTCAGATAAACCTTGTCCTCCTTGCGCACCTGGTTGACCTTGTGGCGCTGGTTGACCTTCTTTAAAGTCTACTAATTCTACTTCGAACTCTAATGCTTGGTTTGGTCCAATTTGTCCTCCAGGAGCTCCCATTTCACCGTAACCTAAGTTAGCTGGAATATAGAATTTGTATTTAGATCCTTTAGACATTAATTGTAAACCTTCTGACCATCCTGGAATAACTTGGTTCAAAGGAAATTCTACACCTCCTTTAGCTTCAGGGTTTTTATCTGTACTGTCAAAAGTTTTACCAGTAGCTAAAATTTTACCAGTATATTTTACTTTAACAATACTATTAATGTTTGGTTTAGCACCTGTTCCTTCTTTTTCTACAACATAAACTAATCCAGAAGCAGTTGTTTTAGCACCAGAAGTTTTTTTCTTCTCGTCTACTAATTTTTTAGACTCGTCTGCATTTTTCTTAACCAAGTTTTGTTGGTGATTTTTTGCATACGTATCTAAAATTCCCATTCCCGCTTCTTGTGTAATCAACAATTTTTTGTGACGTACAACATCCATAATCCCTTGAACAATAATATCCTTGTCCATTTGATCTAATTGTTGTTGGTTAATAACCGTCTCAATTTGCTGACCAACTTGTTGACCAATCGCGTAAGATTCTCTACCTTCTTTACCTGCTTTTAAGTAATCGCGGATCCCTTTTTCTAATTGATCGTAGTTGATACTATCAGTTTCAACTAAACGTCCTCCAAGACCTTTGATTTGCTCACCAAGACCAGTTCCGAAAGCATAAGAAGCTTTTTGATCTTCGCTTTCTAATTTGTCTACAGATTTTCCTTTGTTACAAGACACTAACGACGCAACAACAAAAATCCCTAAAAGAACTTTTTTCATTATTTATAAAAATTTATTGCAAGTTTAATAAGAAACTTTCATTAATCATACAAATCTAAACCAAATTCTTCTTTTAATTTTAACAAAATCGGGTTTTTATCTGATAATTTCTCAAATTTTTCTTTGTTTGATAAGATATGATTCGTTGCTTCCTTCTCAGAAAACTTAATTTGAATACTAAAATAGTGATTCTTAAGGAATGCTCTCAAACTATTTCTGATTCGATCACGGTATTCCTCAAATTCTTGTTCCGATGAATGAGAAGTAAATTCGAAAATAATTTCATCACCTTCCAAGCCAAGTTCAGTTGTCATCAAAGCATTATAGGACGGAATATTATGTTCGATTTTTAATCGATCCAAAAATCTTTTCCAGCCTTCTTTTACTTGATCCAATGTAAACTTTTCTCGAGGCAAATCATTTCGTAAAATCTCCTCTTGATGTTCTTCTACTTTTGCTCCAGGCAAAGCCATCTTAAGACTAAACGACGAATTACCATTTGTTCTAATTGGTTTTGAAGCACGCGTATATTCTTTGACTTCTTCTGAAATCGAAGTTTTAACGTGTTGCGTATTTACCTGTTGTGAAGTTTGCCCATTTTGAGGAATAGAATTATTTTGCTGAATTTGAGGAACTTCAATTTTAGAAGTTTGTTGTTCAGAAAAATAAAACGTTGGCGGAACTATCCTATACTTTTTTTTTTAAGCCCGTTTTCTTCTGCCGTTAACGAAGCCAATTGCATCAATGCAATTTCAACTGTTAAACGTGGATTTTTACTCGATTTGTAGTTTAAATCTGCCTCATTACAAATTTCAATTGCTCCAAATAAAAACGTTGCTGAACATTTTTGCGCATGCTCCAAATATTTTGCTTTTATACGCTCTCCTACTTCCAATAAACTTACTGTATTAGCTGTTTTCGCCATTAATAAATCACGAAAATGAGCACCCAAACCACAAATAAATAAATGTGCATCAAAACCTTTGTTCAAAATATCATTCAATTGCAACATCGCTTGCGGAATATCATTTTCCAAACACGCGTCTGTCATCTTGAAATAGTAATCGTAATCTAATACATTCAAGTTTTCTGCTACTGAAGAATAGGTCAAATTTTTATTGGTAAAAGTTGACATTCTATCAAAGATTGACAATGAATCGCGTAACGCACCATCTGCTTTTTGAGCAATCAAATGTAATGCATCATCTTCAAAAGTTACCTGTTCTTTTTCAGCAACATTTTTCAAATGTCCTTTGATATCTTCAACTCCAATTCGTTTGAAATCATAAATCTGACAACGAGAAAGAATCGTAGGAATAATTTTATGTTTTTCTGTAGTTGCCAAAATAAAAATAGCATGCGCTGGTGGCTCTTCTAACGTTTTCAGAAACGCATTAAAAGCAGCTGTTGACAACATATGAACCTCATCAATGATGTAGACACGATATTTCCCTATTTGAGGAACAATACGCACTTGATCGATTAAATTTCTGATATCGTCAACCGAATTATTAGATGCCGCATCTAACTCAAAAATATTGAAAGCAAAATCTTGATCGCCTTCTACTCCATTTTCTTCGTTGATTTTACGCGCTAAAATTCGAGCACATGTTGTTTTCCCAACACCTCTTGGTCCACAAAATAAAAGAGCTTGTGGCAATTGATTTGACTTTATCGCTTGCTCCAAAGTATTTGTAATAGACGCTTGTCCAACTACATCTTCAAAATTTAACGGGCGATATTTTCTGGCTGAAACAACAAAATTTTCCATACTATTGGCAAATATAATGGTTATAATTTTAAGAATTAAATCTATTCATTTTTTTTAATTTTTTTTCTGTCAAAACGAATGTTAAAAAACAAAAGGTAGTCATACAACCTAGTGAAATAATAGAAGCAAAGATGTAATTTATTTCAAATAAAAGTCCTGATAAAGCAATTAATAAAAAAATTACTCCAAAATAAAACATAATTTTTCTGGAATATTTTTGTGCAAAATTCCAATTCTTAACCCGTAGTGCATTTAGGT